>CALXMJ010000015.1 GCA_944389445.1 uncultured Victivallales bacterium
GGGCTAGATCGTTGATTTCCGGCTTGACAGTGTAAGGATGATAGGTAATCAGATCCAGCAGTTTTGCTCCGCCCTTGTGGAGAATGTCACCGATCCAGGTGGCATCCATGGTGCATGTGGTCGGCCCGGCCAGTTTTGCCGCGGGATCATTCCGCCGGATGATGTCCGCGCTTTCTCGAAGCACTTCCATTTGCATCTCCGTTGTAAAACCAGCAATATTCGGTTCATTCTGGATTTCATAAAATTCCACATTGCCGGCCTGTTTCCGGGAGATATCGTCCAGTTTTTTCCGATAAGCCTCTCGAGCGCCCGGCTTGTTGTCCCGGGCGGAATAGTTCCAGCCCACGCACCAGAGAACCCGGATCCCCGCCCGGTGCAGAATTCCGGTATAATCCGGATGCCGGAATCCGCTTGCACTTCCCACACGGGCAAGACCGATCCGGAAGTCCTTGAAATAAGGGATGGACGGTTCCGGGCGAATTCGTCCGGGAAGTTCCAGTCCGAGGCGTCCCGATGGAGGAAGCGGGGAATCAATTACGCCGAAATACTGCGTATTTTCCGTGATCTCGCCATCCTTTCCTGTCCAGCGGAAGGTGAGAAACATCGGCCCGCGAAGGTGAAGCGGCAGAGAGAGCTCAACCGGAAGTTTCCGGACGGCTCCGCCTTCCAGTCTCCAATTCCCGGCGATGACGCCGGACGCCGTCTTTCGATTTTTCCAATCGGAACACTCCCAGGAAAGAGATCCGGTCTGTAACCCGGAGGTGTAGTTTTCCGCTTCCAGGAAAAAGCGAACCGGTTCTCCCGCAGACAGATAGCCTTTCTGAAGCTCCGGAGAACAGGAACTGCGCAGCCGGACCTTTTTCGACGGATCCGGTCCGGGCGCTCCGCCGATGGAATAGCTTGCATCATCAATCCAGAGTTTTCCCGGAGACCATGCATAAATACGGGGAATGATCACACCCGTGGCGGAGCCGAAGGTTTCAAATCCTCCATAAAACTGGATATTCTCTCCTTTTTTTTCTCCCCAGCGCGGAAGGTGAATGGTATATTGTTTCCACTCCGTAGAGACTGTGACATTCTTTGAAAGCGCACTGCCGCTGCAGATGTAAAGACTCAAAGCAACCGGCATCTCCCGGTCGCTTTTCAACCATACAGAATAAGTGGAGGATTCCCCCGTGATGAATGGAACCGGATTAAAATTGAACATGCCGAATCCGGGAAAACCTTCCATTCGGAAAGACTGGCGCCCGGAGTGCTTCTCCGACCGGTCAATGAAATAACGGAACGCGGAATGCAACGAGCGTCCCCCCGATTGGAACGAGCCGTCCGGTTCTCTTCTGAAATCCTCATGGGGCATGAAGGTTGCATAAAAGCCGTCTTCCGCACCGCCGTTCCGGATTAAATTTTTTCTTCGGGCAATTTCCTGATTCTCCGGCTGATGCTGAAAGAAGCGGATTCCGGAAATCGTATAGACACCGGCGGTCCGAAAATCAAAACGCAGGTTCAGGCGCTGGACCCCTTCAGGGATTCCCCGGTCAAGATGGAGCAGTTCCGGAGAATCGGAACACATCCGTCCCTCTCCCGCCCCCCATCGGGTCCCTTTTGCGGAAAGCATCAGGAGATTGACCGGCTCTCCGCCGGGCGCAGAGGCAATATTCAATTCAAAACGGTTTTTTCGCGCAGAGACCTCGCCCGGTTTCTGAAAAAGAATTTCGGAAAGAGGAATGTCGTCAATATAAATCGTGACCTTGGTCGGCGAAGAAGGAGTGTTTTTTCTGTAAAACTCCCGCGTATCAACAACCAGGCGCCCGGAGTCCAGGCGGACTGAGACGAGATGTTCGGTTCCCGGAAGCGGTTTTTCCAGCTGGATCCGTCCCACTCGTTTTTCCTCTCCGCGGATCTTCTGCAGGAGAATGCGCCCGGAACTGTCCAGCCGGCATTGCCGGAGATCCACCTCATATCCCGAAAGAGGAAAAAGAGACGAAAGAAACAGAAGAAACGACACAAATCCCGAACGCATCATACAGAAAAAACCTTTCTCAATATTTTTCCAGAAGTTCCTGAAGACGGGCATCTGCACGGGGAGTCCGGCAACCGTGTCCGCCCCCCGTCTGAGTCTCCAGATGCTTCCTGCCTTTCAAGGTATTGTAAACGACCATGGAGGATGTCGGCGGAACGACGGTATCATTCAATCCGATTCCAATCCAGGCTTCGCAGCGGATCCGTTTGGCAAAATTGACATTGTCAAAATATTTTGCTGTTTCAAAAACCGCCGGCTGATCCGGTTTTCCATTGATCAGCCGGTAAAGACCTGGCCATCCGGCAGGCCGTCCGGCAAACGCTCCGTCGTGATCTCCCATTGCCATGCAGGTGACAAAGCAGGCGGTAACGCGCGGATCGAGCGCGGCCGCCGCAAGCGCCTGTCCGCCGCCCTGACTGTGTCCCTGAACAATGATCCGCTTCCCGTCCCATTCCGGCAGGTTGGCGGCATACTCAATAATCCGCAGGGCGCGCAGGTACATATTCTTCATGTAATAGGTTTCCCGGTTGTCACTGTTTTTCCGCGGATAAAATCCAAGTTCCCGGGCTTTTTCTCTGTAGAAACTTTCCGGTTCTCCATTCGGAAGACCGTTGGCGTTGACCGTGATGCGGATTGCATTGCCCGTCCACGCACTGCAGCTGTACACGCCGAAATACATGTAATTCACGAGAATCGGAAGGGACTTTCCGGCCGCATTGCGGGGAATGGAGACCACTCCTGTTGCTGGGATTCCATCCGGACACGCGATCGAAACATCGTAGGTCCGGAACCGCTTCACCAGATCCTTTCGAATCGGGAACGGACGCCGGGAAACCTTCATCGGAAAGGAGGCAAACACTTGTTTCTGATGTTCCCAGAAACGATCGAAATCCTCCGGCTCCGGGGTCGCCTGTTTCATCTCGCCGGGAGCGACAAGGCAGCCGATCCCGGTGTGAATGTCAGGTCTTTTTTCCGGAGTTGTTCCCGCCTTTCCCTCATCGTTTTTCTTTTCCGCCAGAACAATCTCAAAACGGAGCCATGCGGGCTCCGGTTCAAGCCACTGGATTCGACCCGGAGTATCGGAGGAAACGATCCGGGTTTTCACACAGTTCCCGTTTCGGAAAATACGGACCCGCAATGAACAACCGGGCACAATTCTCCCTTTCTCCTCCAGACGGAAAGAGCAGATGATCGGTTCCCCTTTCTGAAAAATCCCGTCCGCTTTTCCCGGGAATTCCGCCTTGATTTCCAGTCCTTCGGAAGAGAGAGCGGAAAGCAGAAGAGGGACAAGCAGAATGAACAGTCTGCCTCTCACGGTTTTTTCTCCTCGTTTTCCTGAAGAGACATGGCACGGATCCGGTAAATCCCGGGCGAGAGCAGATGGATCCTTGTATAGACGCTTTCCAGGCTGGAAGGATACGTTTCCCGGAGCTCCAATTTCTGCCAGTCGTTCTTTAATGAGAGAATTTTTTCTTTCCAGAACTCTTTGCCGTGAAAAACAAGTTTGATTTTTGCTCCATCCGGCGTGGCGGCCAGATCCGCGGCAAAGCAGCCACTTCCGGGACCGGGGCTTTTCCAGCTGTGGCGGAACTGACGGAGAAAGACCTCTTTTCCTCCATTGCTGTAAAATTTTTCAGTATTGATGAACAGAACTGAGTCACGAATCTCCACATTCAGGAATTTGATCTTCTCCAACGGTATGACACAGATATAACTGGAGTTTTTCCCCTGCTGCCGGATTTGAAAACTGTCCCGGGATTGAATGACCTGCGCACCGGAAAAATTCAGTTCCGCCGCACAGCAGAAGATACCAGCGAGAAAAAGCCCTGCAAAAATTGAAACTTTCATTCTTGTTCCTTTTCTGTTTCTATGATTGTTTGATGGTTACCATGTATTTATTGCGGACCAGAAGCGAAGTCTTTTCGAATCTGTTCCAGGAGTTTTTTCCGCCTGGAAATAGGTGATGGAGGCGACATGCCCGTCACAGAAAGCCACGTTGATCATGGCACTGGCAGGCGGATCCTTTGTCGGTTCCGGAGGATTGTAGCTTCCTGCATTCGGATCATAAACCCAGTTCGGACATGGGGACGGAGCTCCTCCATGCGGATAATACTTTTTCAATCCTCCGGCATCGGAAATTTCGTCGATTCCCTGTCCGGCATGATCCACCGCCATTCCCCGTTCGGAAGGGAAAGTGATCCGGTGCATCTTTACGCTCCGAAAGGTCCATTCCTCGGAAGAGATCCAGCTTCCAAGACTCCATTTGAGCGCTCCCATCCCGGCATAGGTCTGCACAGACGGATTTCCAGGACATTGAAGGAGTTTGCAGTTTCTCTTATCCGCTTCTCTTCCCGCCAGTCCAGTCCCCGTATTCAACTTCTGCGTTTTCAGAAGACCTGAAACATAAAGGTTGTGACTCCAGTTGGTATTTATCTGATATGTCAGAGGCAGGCAGCCGTTAAACAGATCCGAATAATGATTCCAGAGGATTCCGATCTGCTTCAGATTGTTTTTGCAGCCGATCTCCCATGCACGGGAACGGGCTTTCTCCAGAGCGGGAAGCAGAAGAGAAACAAGAATCATAAGAATAGCAATCACGATCATTAATTCTACAATTGTAAACTTATGTTTCATATTTTTCCTCCGTCTTTTCAACCTTTGTTCCTTTATGTAAATTATACTTCAGACGCCCCTTACCGTCAAGATGAGTAAAACGCTTTTTGTGCAAACAAATGAAAAAAAAGCAAAAAATGAAATCACATGGTTGAACTCAGAGATATAACGGATATATTCCCGGAAAAGGAGGAAGTAAGATGAACTGCAAACTGGCGGATATCGCTCAAAAAACGGGATATTCGATTGCAACGGTTTCCAGAGTGCTTTCCGGAGCCACTCAACGAATTTCCGCGGAAACGAAGAAAAATATTCTGAAAGGGGCTCGGGAACTTGGTTATCGCAAGGAGACCAGGAATGTTGCGATCCTGATTGGAGACTACGCTTTTCCCTCCTATTTCGGATATATTCTTCAGCCGCTCTGCTATGAATTGCGGAAACGCGATTTCATTCCGGTGATTCTAAATGCTGACAATATCAATGTTCTGGAAGAACTCTCTTTCTGTGTTGCCATTTCAGTTATGGCGGAAAACAAACTGGAAGCTTACTGGAATAACATTCACACCATGCCGCTGATCTGCATCAACACCCAATCCCGGCGTATCAATCATGCGTATATGGTTTCTTCTGATGACATTCAGGGAACCGAGCTGATTGTGAATTATCTTGTTTTGATGGGCCACACCAAAATCGGACGCGTCTGCTCGAAAAACGAACTGAATGAAGCTAACTGGAATCAGCAGGCCCGCGCCCAAACATTCCGCCAGGTGCTTGAACGATACGGTCTCTCAGACAAATATTCCATTTCTCCCGGCGAGGAGGCTCCTCCGGATGCGTTGAAGCACCTTCTCCGCCGGGGAATCACCACTCTTTTCATCCAGAATGAAAATATGATACCAATTGTTCTGAAACAGCTGAAACTGCTGGATATTCGGATTCCGGAAGACCTTTCCGTTGTGGCGCTTTCCTACCCGCGCCAGGCGCTCTGTACAGAACCGCCCCTGACCTGCATCGTTCAGAATTACGGGCTTCTGGCCAGTGAAACGGGGATCATGCTGGAGCGAATTCTCGCAGACTCCATTGCTCCCAAGGATGTCTATGTTCCCTACTCTTTTTATGATTACGGGGTCTCGGTTCAGAATCTGAATAATCCTGCAAAGAACTCCTGAATGGATGGAATCGTCTCTTTTACTTGCCGGGAAGCGCCTGTCCATATTGGATGACACAGGAGAATGAGATCCGGTTATCGTCCGGGCGGGAACAATGTTTTACTACCCATAAACGTGGATCTCAACTGGATCTGTCCTTCATACATTGCTTGTGACTTCTCAATGAGCTGCATCTGGAATTGGTATCGGCTACATGTGTAGAAGTTACGACATCACCTGACAATCTGTCATATTTCCTTTGGGTTTGGAATGTTGTTACGAAAGTAACATTTTCTGGTTCTTCTACACTTTATGTAAAAAATGGGAATGGAATATCCGGAACCCCTGTGCAGTCAAGTCCCAATCCGGCATAATCGGTCGCGATGCTCCCTTTTATTCCGTTTGAAACTTTACAGCGTCGGGAACCCGTCTGAAAATAATATTGATACTTTCAAAAAAAAGTTTTCGGAAAACTTTGTGGAAGAGAAGCGACTGGCCACATCAGGCTCTATGTTTTAGGCCTCTTCACCAGAATTTGTGGGCGAAATCCGGTTCCGGGAGTTCGCCAAGCTGGTGATATAAGCACACTTTTGCAATTTTGAGCGTCCGAAATCCGAACGATTTTCTGATAGTCAGATTTATTTTC
>CALXMJ010000016.1 GCA_944389445.1 uncultured Victivallales bacterium
CATTCACAACGGAAGCTCCGATGTGCTGCGTGATTCCCCCCAACTCTCCGCCGGCGACATCCGTCTTGCGAATGCGGTCCTGCAAAGAGGTCTTGCCATGGTCGACATGCCCCATGAATGTCACGATCGGACATCTTGGGACAACATCCTTCGGATCATCCTGATACTCGAAATCTTCCGGATTTTCGGTATCCTCCGCGGTTTCGCGCTTTTTCTCCTGATCCCTGGAGCCGACGGTCAGTTCAATGCCGCATTTTTTCGCGTATTCGACGGCGACTTCAGGAGTCACCGTCTGATTGATGCTGGCGAGGACGTTCATCTGCATGAGTCCGCTGACGACCTCGTTCGGTTTTTTCCCGAGAGCCTCCGCAAGCGCCTTCACGATAATCGGAGGAGTCACTGCCGCGGATTTCAGTCCAGCGCTTTCGGAAGAGGATGCGGGAGTCTGCTCCCTGCTTTTCCCCTTGCCTTTTGCTTTGCGTTTGGCTGCATAATCTTCAAAATAAAGCTCAACAATATCAACCGCATCAGCGGGGATGGAGGAGGAAGCGCTTTTGACGTCATCAAAGCCCTGTTCATTCAGTTCCCGGATCACATCCTTGGGCGACATACCGTATTTGCCGGCAATATCCTTGACTTTCAAATTCTTAGCTGGCGACATATTTCTTCATCCTCCGGTCCCGCAGCTCAGTCTTCCTCGGAAGACCCTGCGCTGTTTTGTTTAGCAATTTTATCCACGATCACGCTCACGGTCTCCGGAGAGAGTCCTTCAATCGCTTCCAGATCGGAAACCTGAACGGCCTTCAGCCCGTCGATGGTAAGGAAACCGTTGTTGACCAGAATCGCCGCATCGGCAAGCGAAATTCCAAGAAGCCCGGAAAGATGTTCCGTAATGTGAGCTTTCTTTTCATCGAACGATTCCGTTTTTTCCTCTTCAGGTTCCTCCTCAGCCGCCTTGATGTCAATCTTCCAGCCGAGAAGTTTCTGCGCGAGCTTGACATTCTGCGCTTTTTTTCCAAAAGCAAGACGGGAATTTTCCGGAGAAACGTAGAAAGCAACAACTCTGGCGCTCTCATCCACCTCGATTTTCTCCGCCTTCGCCGGATGAAGCGCATTTGCCGCATATTCCATGATATTGTCGGAATAATTGATGACATCAACACGCTCGCCGCCGAGCTCGTTGGTAATGTTTTTCACACGCATTCCGCGCATTCCCACGCACGCGCCCACGGGGTCGATACGGGGATCACCGCTCCGGACGGCGATTTTGGTTCTCACGCCCGGATCGCGGGCAATGGCAACAATCTCCACCACGCCATCGTGAATCTCGGAAACCTCGCGCTCAAGCAGACGGCGGATGAACAGCGGCGACGTCCGGGAAAGAATCAGACTCGGCCCAGCCACATTGATATCGACTTTCAGCAGCACCGCATTGATTCTGTCGCCCGGCATATACTGCTCGGTGGGCACCTTGTCCCTGGGGGAAAGAATTCCCTCGGCTTTCTGGAGATCCACAATAATGGAACCCGCGTCATACCGGCGAACCACGCCGTTGACAATCTGTCCGACCTTGTCTTCGAATTCATCCTTGACAATCGCTTTTTCGGCCTTGCGGATCTGCTGAAGGATTGCCTGTTTCGCGGTCTGTGCGGCAATCCGGCCAAAATCTTTCGGCGTCACTTCCCATTTGACGGTTTCTCCTGCCTGGACCTCCGGATAACGAACGCGCGCGGCCGAAAGCAGAATCTGATCGTGATTGGGATTTGCCTCTACCACCTGAAGATTTGCCCATGCACGGATATCACCGGTGGTTCTGTCGATTTTCACTTCAAGATCACTGGCCGGGTGTATGCTTTTGCGGGATGCCGTCAACAGAGCTTTTTCCACCGCGTCGATCAGCTGATCCTTGCTCACTCCCCGGTCTTGTTCCATATAATCCAAAATGGCCAGAAGTTCGTGATTCATTGTCGTCTCCTCCACCCTGCATTCATAACTGCGTCATTTTCTGATAACCGTATCAAAAAATAAGGCGGGAAATCCCGCCATGGCGCAAACGCAGGGGCGTCCGCGCCGGACAAAAAATATTGTATCACAACTTTTCCCGTTTTTCAACAGGGAAAAATCATTTTCCGGAGAAATTCTCCCGGAGAGCCGGACAATCCGCCGTCCAGAACCGCTTCTTACGCAGGTTTGATCTCGACCGGAGCCGTTTTCGCAACCAGCTGTCCGAGACGGGATTTCTTTCTGTTGGCCTTGTTCTTGTGCATCGCACCGGATTTGACCGCCTTGTCAAGAGCGGCATACTGCCCTTTCAGAAGATCGGACGCAACCGACTTGTCTCCGGCTTCCACCGCGGCTCTGAGTTTCTTTTCAAGAGTCCAGAGCATATTTCTGGTTGCTTTGTGTCTGAGACGCGCCTTTTCGCTCTGAGCGAATGTCTTTACCGCTGATTTTCTGACAATTTTTCCTGCCATTTTTTTATCCCTTCGTATTTGTCATTTTCGAACAAGTTGCATCAGAACGTGTAATATAGCACGGGAAAATTCATTTTGCAATTCTTTTTTCATTTTTTTTATTCCGCCGGAAAAATCCGCCGCAGACCGGATTCCGGGAAAAGAACCGATCCGCTGCGCGGGGTGTTTTCCTACGGCTGTCACGCGAAACTTATCCGTTCACGATTTCGGTGCCCACGCCCTTGTCCGTGAAGATTTCCAGCAGGAGGGAGTGCGGGACGCGTCCGTCGATCATGTGCACCTCGCTGGTCCCGGCCTCCAGAGCGGCAACGGAACTGCGGATCTTCGGGAGCATTCCGCCGGAAAGGACTCCTTCCCGGATCAGCCCGTCGACCTCCGAGGTCTTGATGGAGGAGATCAGTGTGGACTCATCTTTCGGATCGCGCAGAATTCCGGGAACATCGCTCAGAAAGATCAGCTTGCGGGCCTTCAGGCTTTTTGCGATATCGCATGCCGCCATATCCGCGTTGATGTTGTACGCCTGTCCGTAAAAATCGGTGGCAAGAGGTGCGATCACCGGAATGAATCCGTACTTGATGCAGTCCATGATCGGCGCCGTATCAACCGCGATGACCTGTCCGACGAATCCGATATCCAGTTCCTCTCCGGTCTCCTTGTCCGTGGTCGTGAGACGTTTTGCCCGCAGGATCTTTTTCCCGGAGATCTGCGCCCCTTTCGCTCCGGAGGCGCGGATGCCGTCAACCAGCGCCTTGTTGGTCACGTTGTGAAGCACATCGTCCACCACGGCGATCGTCCGGTCGCAGGTATAGCGGAGCCCGTTGATGAACTTCGTTTCAATGTTCAGCTCCTTGAGACGCGCCGTTATGGCTTTGCCGCCTCCATGGACCACCACGGGCTTCATGCCGATCGCGTCCAGCAGGACGATGTCGCGCATGGTTTTACGGGTCAGTTCGGGGTTCTCCATCGCACTGCCGCCGAATTTGATGACAACGATCGCATCGCTGAATTTCTGAATGTAGGGAAGCGCCTCGATCAGGACTTCCGCCTTTTCCATTGCATGCATCATAATTTGTTCTCCCATAACCGGATGACACGACACCTGATCAGGTGTGGTAATCCGCGTTGATCTTCACATATTCATACGAGACATCGGAAGTCCAGACGGTGAACGATCCGTGTCCTTCTCCAAGATTCAGCTTGATGGTGAATTCCCCGCGTTTCAGCACGCGGGCCAGTTCGGCTTCCGGCACTCCGGCATCCATACCGTTCCGGACTACGGGCATCTCGTCGTAGTCGAGGGAGACGTTTTCCGCGGAGAAATTTGCACCGGACCTGCCGGCCGCGGCGAGAACGCGTCCCCAGTTCGGATCACATCCGAACCATGCCGTTTTGCAGAGCAGGGAATTCGCAACGGTTCTCGCACAGAGTTCCGCCTCCGAATCATTCGCCGCGCCGGAAACCTCGACACTGACAAATTTTGTAGCGCCCTCGCCATCCATCGCGATACTGCGGGCAAGATGCTGAGCCACCATCGTCAGAGCGGTCTTGAAATGCAGTTCATCGGGCGAACCTTCCCGGATCTCCGCGCCGGAGGCTCCGTTGGCCATAACGATCACCGTGTCGTTCGTGCTCATGTCACCGTCCACCGTGACCTTGTTGAAGGAGTCGTCCACGACTTCTCCGAGCATAGTGGAAAGCTGTCTGCCGGAAATCATGCAGTCCGTTGTAATGTAGCAGAGCATCGTGGCATGGGGAACCGCCATTTTCGGAGCGATCATGCCGGCACCCTTGCAGATGCCGCCGATCGTGACGACCTTGTCGCCGACGGAAAAAGTCAAGGCGATCTCCTTCGGCTTGGTATCGGTGGTCATGATGGCTCTCGCCGCCTCGGCGCCGCCATCCGGACGGAGCGCCTTTGCCGCGGCCTTGATTCCTGCTTCAATCTTATCCATGGGAAGCTGATTCCCGATCCGTCCGGTGGAGGAGACCATCACCATGCCGGGAGCAAGATTCAGTTCGGCGGCCGTAAGACGGGCCATGGCTTCCGCATTCCGATACCCTTCCAGTCCGGTGCAGGCGTTGGCAACGCCGCTGTTGACAATCACCGCCTGAATCTTCTCCTCCTTCAGGACGCGTTCCTTGCAGAGCTGGACGGGGGCCGCGGGAAAGAGGTTCGTCGTGAAAGTTCCGGAAAATGTGCAGGGCGTTTCGGAATAGATCATCGCCATGTCGAGCGCGCCGTTCCGTTTGAGGCCGGCACAGACTCCGGCAGCCAGGAATCCTTTCGGGGAAGTGATTCCGCCGTTTTCAATGAAATCCATGTTCATATTGCAAACCTTTCTGTTAATGTTGAATCCCCGATGCCGTTCCGGCAGCCAGCTCCGGACGGGATCCGTCCTCGGCGACAACGGAAATCGCGATTCCGCCCCGGGGCCGGAAAACGCCCTCCACCCGCATCCAGCGCGGAGAAAGCACCTTCACAAGATCCGTCAGGATCCGGTTGACCGCCTCCTCATGAAATGTATTGTCATTTCGGAAAGAAAACAAGTAAAGTTTGAGAGATTTGCTTTCAATGCACCGGCGGTCGGCGATGTAACGAATTCTGATGTGCCCGAAATCGGGCTGTCCGGTCACAGGGCAGAGACTGGTGAATTCCGGACAGTCGAACTCGATCACATAATCGCGGTTCGGATAGGCGTTTTCAAAGAATTCCAGTTTTGCTTTTTCCGGGGAAGCGGGGTACTCTTTATGGTTCCTGTTCAGGAGCGTCAGGCCTTCATGTTTGAGATTTTTCGGCGTCTCGACCGCCTTTTTTTGTGTTTTCATAAAAAAAAATCCGTTTTTTATCGTTCAGTTGCTAAAAAAGTATGCAACTTCCGCTTGAACGCAACGAAAGCGGGAATATATTAGCTCATATTCTTCGGAATACCACTGTCTTTCATGACAGAAATGAAAAATTTTTCAAAAATAATTAACCAAACAGGAGACAAAATGAAATTTTGGAAGACCATTCTGCTGGCCGTCGTCACCCTCTGTGTTGTAGGAACCACAACGAATCTTACCGCGGCGGAGGATGAAAGCGCCTTCAGTTCCGCCCTGCAGGGCATCACCCGCAAGCTCGGACGCGGAGTCACCAATGTCGCGTTCGGGGCGCTGGAGCTGCCGCTGAAGATGTATGAAGTCAACTTCGAAGAAGGCGGCTTTGCAGCATGTACCTACGGAGTGTTCTACGGTCTCTGCTTCGTCGTGGAACGCGAAATCGTCGGAGTGATCGACATTGCCACATTCCTGGTACCGCTCCCGGGCTGCCGTCAGGACCCGAACGAAGCCGGATGGGGATACGGTCCGATCATGAGACCCGAATGGATCATTACACCGGACAAGAACTATTACAACTTTGTCTATCCATCCACCGCCACGATCAACTGATCCAGCCGGTGTCAGACAATTCCGGGACCGGACGAGCAGACCTCGTTTGGTCCTTTTTCTTGTAACCATTCTCTATAGTTTATCAGGAACTCCCATCATGTTTGGAACATCGCCAGAAAGCAAAATCAAGGTAGGAGTCGTCGGAGTCGGCGTCCTCGGAAGATACCATACGAAAATTTACAGCGAATCGAAAAACGCCGATCTGGTCGGAGTCTACGATCTCAATCCGAAATGCGCCGAAGCAGTCGCAGCGGAATTCCACACAAAACCGTTCGCGACGATCCGGGAACTCGCCGAGCAGTGCGATGCCCTCAGCGTCGCCGTGCCCGCCACCGGCCACCATGCAGCCGCAATGGAACTTATGGGCATGAACAAACATATCCTCATGGAAAAACCGATCGCCGTCACGGTTGCGGAAGCGGAGGAAATGGTCAAAACCGCCGAGGAGAAGAATCTGGTCTTCGGGGTCGGCCATGTCGAGCGCTTCAATCCGGCGATGGATTACCTTGAGAAGCATCATTCCAAAACTCTTTTGATCGAAGCGCACCGGCTTGCCAAATATCCTCCGCCGAGCCCCGGACAGCACCGGCGGGGAACGGAGGTCAGCGTGGTGCTGGATCTCATGATTCACGATCTGGACCTTGTCCTGACGATGGTCGGATCTCCGGTCGAACGGATCGACGCGGTCGGCATCCCGGTCCTCAGCAAGACGGAAGACATCGCAAACGTCCGCATCAAATTCGCGAACGGCGCGGTTGCCAATGTCACTGCCAGCCGCATGAGTCCCGAGCCCATGCGCAAGTTCCGTGTCTTCCAGACCGATTCCTACATCTCCATGGATTATGCGAACCACAGCGGAAAAATCTACCGCCGCGGATTGATCGGCGTCTCCAAAAAACAGATTGACCTCTGTGAAACCAATGCACTTGCGGCGGAGCTGGAAAACTTCATTGCCTGTGTCGCGGAAACCAGAAAAAACGGAGGGGTCCCCGTAAAACCGCGCGTCTCCGGACGCGATGGACTCAATGCTCTCGCCCTCGCGGTCCGGATCACGGATGAAATTTCCTCCTATAATACAAAATACGGACTCTACAATCTCAAGAAATTCTGAACCGATGAAGATTGCTGCGCCATCCAAAATCAATCTCTATCTCCGGATCTGCGGGACTCTGCCGAACGGATACCACGAGATCGAGACCCTCTTCGTCCCCCTCGCCGATCCCTGCGATGAACTCGACATTGAATTCATAGACGACGGACGCGGAGACATTCACGTTTCCTCCGATGTTCCGCTCCCCGCGGATGGCGACAATCTCTGCGGACGCGCCGCGCGTGCCGTCTGTTCCGCTCTGAAAATGGTTCCTTCGGTCCGGATTTTCATCCGCAAACGGATCCCGGTCGCCGCGGGAATGGGCGGCGGCAGTTCCGATGCGGCAGCCGTTATTCTGGCGGCGCAGAAACAATACGGCACGCTTCCCGACGGCGGACACGCTGCCGCACTCGCCTGCGGCGCGGACGTCCCGCTGTTTCTTCATCCCGTCCCTTCGATCGGACGCGGCATCGGCGACCGCCTGGAACCGGTCGAAGACCTGTGCATCCCGCCGGTTCTGATCTGTCCCATGCACTTTCCCGTTTCTACTCCATGGGGATACAGGCATATCAAGCAGACCGGCGACCGCCGGACTCTCGATGATCTTCTCCGCGCCCTGAAATCCGGGGATTTCGAAAAAACCGCCACCCTTCTGCGCAATGATCTTGCCCCCGCTCTCTGGGACAAATTCCCGCTCCTGCACATCCGGAAAGAGCAGCTGCTCGACGCGGGCGCTCTTGCCGTCCAGATCACGGGAAGCGGACCGACTCTCTACGCGCTCTTCCCAGATGAAAAGACGAAAGAAGCCGCACACCGGATGCTGTCTGAACTGTGAGCGGTTCTGAAGGGAACTCCTTCTTCCGGAAAAACCTCATTCCATGAAAATCCTCCCCGCGGAGGAGAAAAACTCTTCCTGAAAGTCCATCAAGGATAGAGGATACAGTCGAATCCCAGCTCGATGTTTTTTGTTTTTGCTTATCCGCCGACAGGAGGAAAGCTGGCCCTGGAACGGTTCTCCACATGACCGTCTGCATAAGTGAAATTCGCGCGCATTCCATGACGGCCGGCGAATTCGATTGCGGCGTTCGTTGTCAAATCATTGTAAACCGAAAAGGGATAGGGGCTTCCAGGTTTATATCCCTCGGCATGAACAACCTTGCGGGAGGGATTTTTCAGTTTATTGAACGCCTGAACGACTCCGCTGGCGCCGTAAGCGTCATAACGTCCGCCGATGTCGTACTGGAGCAGTCCGTAATGAATGGAAGCAAAGTTATCGACGTTCCGCTTGCTGTCTCCGGGACAGCAGAAAAGCCCGTTTCGTTTCTCTTTTGGAATCGGCGTATAAAGCGGATTATCCGTCTTCAGCGGAGCGTTGATCCCCACATAAGAAGCAATATACCACGCCCAGCAGGGCTGATTGGTCGAATAGTGGCTTTCAAATCCCCGGTTGTCAAATTTTCCGGGCGTGGATGCCGAGGTCTGCGTGGGAAGGATGAAGTCGTTGTGGTCGAGTCCGTACTGGAGAAATCCTGCAATAATCTGCTTCATGTTCGAACTGCAGGAAGCCTTCTGACCCGACTTCCGCGCCGACTGCAGAGCAGGCAGCAGCAAGGCCGCCAGAATGGCGATGATCGCAATTACCACGAGGAGCTCTATGAGTGTGAAACCATGTTTTCCTTTCATTCCGGATTCTCCTGATTTTCTCTTTTATTTCACTGTTATTGTCACATCCATCACGCCGTTTTCCGGGAACGGAATGCGGAGGGCATTGACGGGAATCTCCTTGTGCGAGGTCGCCAGTTTTCCGCTCAGGAACGCTTTGCTATCCGCAGGCCAGGTCACCGTCATGGAACTGTTTCCGCGCCGATAGACGAACCTGCCCGGTTGTTCAATGTTCATGGAGACCTCATTCTTCTCCATGCGGAACGGAAGGCTCAAAACCGCATTCCTGAGTTCCGGAGCATTCAGCTTCACCCGGATCTTTACACCGTTTTCCTGAACCGTATAGGTCCATGAAAGAGTACCCTTCACAGGCCGGAGAGATGCCGT
Organism: uncultured Victivallales bacterium; assembly: GCA_944389445.1. Lineage (GTDB taxonomy): Bacteria > Verrucomicrobiota > Lentisphaeria > Victivallales > UBA1829 > UBA1829. The sequence goes on from CALXMJ010000016.1 coordinate 9,043, forward strand.
AATCTCAAATTCCGAACCGCGGCGAATCCACTTGAAATCGCTGTGTTCCTTGCCGCTGTATACGATTTTTCCGTTCGGGAGAGTTCCATACACTCCGCTCCAGGTGATATCCCGGTCATCCTGCACCGCATTGATGCGGGAATTGCGCATGGAAGCCAGCGCATAACCGAGTTCCCGGCTCCAGAGTCCGAGAGGACCGCCGCTCATAACACCGCGCGGTTCCCATTTCCGATTGGCGCCATCCACAGCGTAGAAGATGATCCCGTAAAGCCCGCCGCGTTTCCAGGCGATCTGTCCGGGAAGCTCCCACATGCCGCTCTTCTTCTGATACGGCAGTTCAACGACTTTCGCTTTAAGCGGAAGTTTGTAGACATCATAAAGTTCGGGAGTCCATCCCCCGAAGTAGTCGTCCGCCTGAGACGCACCGGGCCCTTTCCTCAAATCTTCGCGGATCAGAGTTAAAGCCCATTCGTTCGTGTTCGCCAGATGCGGGAACACCGAGGCGGGATACGCAACATCCGGACGCACCGGACGATTCATCATGAACCGGGTGTACCCGAGATCGAATTCACGTCCCGCCATGTAATCGCCCGGATAGCTCGGAATGGAAACAAGCGAATTGGTCCGGCAGTTCATCGCATTGGGCGTGAAAATGAAATCCGGATTGTTCCCCGCCGAAGGCAGCCAGTGAAAACTCTTGTAATACAGATTCCGCTGAATGCCGTCGCGCATCTGACGCACCAGTTCCGGGTCTGCATCCGGCAGAGCGCGATAGCGGTAATAGGAACTCGCAAGGGCATACATATTCAAATGATCGTAGTTGCCGTCGGGCCCATATTCCTCAAGGAAAAAACCGGTCGGATGAAGTCCGTGCTTCGAATCCTTGCCGAACGTGCAGTTGACATATGCCCCCATCAGAATCTCAAAATACCGTTTGAACCGCGCCTCGCCGGTCGCCTTGTAGGTGTTCAGGTGCCCCGAAATAACGTGTCCCCACTGGTTTGATTCATAAGCCTGATAAGCGGCGATCTTGTCGCCCAGCTCGATCAGGGCATCGCGATAAGCCGTCCGCTGAGCCGGAGTCAGATCATTCTTCAGCAGGTCCAGCGTTTTTGCCAGATTGTCGTAAACAAAGAAGGAATGGGTCATGGGATAGTCGTTCCGGCGCAGATCCCCCTCCCGGAGAATGCCGTCTCCCTGAAGCTGAACCAGATGATAAAACGCAGCAATCAGCGACCGGTTGATGATCGCCCGGTTCCGATACAGAGGATTCAGCGAAAGCGGCGTCTCCGCGGCAGCGGCAAGGCTTTCCGCGGAAAACGGCGAAATGACTCCGCCGTAAATGCCTTTGCGCCAGTCTTTCAGATTTTTGTTGTCCGGCTTCGTATTGGCGCCGAAAAACGGACTGGCGGAATCCAGAATCTGTTTCTTCGATGCGGAAACAAGCGTTCCCAGCGGGCCGTATTTTCCAAACAGCAGGCACTCCAGCTGCGGATTCCTGATTTTCTGCGGTTCATAGGGAGGGTACTCCAAAGTAAATTTGAAATCATCCGGTTTGAAAGCCGCCATAATCCGCCGGACATTCGCCTGAATCGGCCCGTTAAGCGTGAATCCGGAGGCTTTGACCTGTCCGCCTTTGAGTTTGAGAGCCGCTTCCGGAGTCGGACAGAGGAGTCCGGGGACCCCGTCGAAAGCCAGCGCGGCGCCGTTCATCTTGTTGAGAACCACTTTGACGGCTTTCCCTTTCGGAATCCGGTCGAGAGTGATGAGCTTGCGGTTTCCGGCCGGTTTCGGCGCCCCGAGCAGTTTTGTTCCGTCAAAGAGTTCGATATTCGCCTCCTTTGCCCCCCATGCCATAGCGATCAGAAGTTCCGCCTGTTCCGGCACATAAAGAAACATCTCCTTCGGGAAAGCGTTTCGAATTCCAAGCGCCATCTCGCCGCGCACGCCCCACACAGGAGTCTCCGGGAATTCGATCTGATAGGAATCCGTTCCCAGACCATTTGCCACGGAAAAGCGCCAGACTCCCGGTTTCCCCGCAGGAAGCGAAAATTCATACCGTGCCTGCTCCGTCTTCTGCGCTCCAAGATCAAAAAACTGAACTACCTTTCCCTGCGGATCGTAAATCTTAAACGAACAGATCGAAGC
>CALXMJ010000017.1 GCA_944389445.1 uncultured Victivallales bacterium
GTTCGATGTATTTCGGTTCAAAGGTGATGTCGTAAATATATCCGTCGGCGGTGCGGGTAAAGGTGCACTTGATTTCGCGGTTCGCCTGTTCTTTTGTCGGCATGTCGAGCCCGCCTGCGAACTGCCAGTTGACGGCGCGGAAGCGGTTGACGAATCCGGGACCGGTTTTCCCTTCGAGATTGCCGTAGGAGAAGTCGTATCGGTAGTCATCCTGATCGTATCCGCGTTTGACATTGGTGCGTCCGTTGGCGCCGCAGTCAAAGTAGAGTTCCAGTGCCCCGTCGAGGACGTAGAGGTTGTTCCGGAGGTTCGGGGACGTGAATTTTTTCCGGTCGGCGACAAAATCGGCATCCTTTGCCTTGACGCGCACATAGAAGCCGGATTCGTTCCATGCCGTCTGGAATTCGGCGGAGAGAACCTGCGCCTTCTGTTCCGGTTTTGCGTTTTTGTTGTAGAAAACGTTTCGGATCGGAATCGCGGGAATCTTTGACCAGTCGGGATTCCCCTTGACATAGGGAACGTAGAAGTAGTCCATGTTCCAGTGCTTTTCCGCGACGGAGCCGTTGGCAAGCCGGACCGTGAACTCTTTGTTCCAGCGGAACATTTTTCCGAACTGTACGGGAGCATTCATCGGCAGCAGTTCCGCTTTTTCCGAAGCGGGGGCAACGGAGAAGTTCCGTTTTGTTCCGTCGATTTCGAGGACTCCCTTCTGTTCGCGTCCCGTCAGATTGCGGATGAGCGCTTTCATTTTTCCGTCGGGCGCGGGGGCAAACGCCACGGCGGTATTCGAATCGCTGCCGATGACTTCGCACTGATTCAGCGCTTTGGCAATCTTCGCCGAGTCGCCGCCTTTCAGGAAGAGAGGGGCGGGGGTGAGCTGAATCAGGCAGGTGCCGTCCGGTTCGGGTTTGAGATCGCGGCGGTTGCCCATGAGGTCGATCAGTTCCGGAGGTGCGGAATCGAATTTCACCTTCAGGACGGGGCCGCGTTCGAAACCGTCTTCGACCTTGTCGATCGTGCACCAGAGGGCTGTGACGATGGAGGAGTCCTTCCGGTTCCGGTAGGTGTAGCCGCGGACTCCGTTTGCGGGACGGATGTCGGCAAGATATTCCGGATCGTCCAGCAGATGGCCGAGCGTGTTGACCGCAAGGCACAACGCTTTGGGGGTCAGATACATATCGAAGTAGAGACGGCTTTCCCAGATGTTGAAATGCCGAACCTGCGGCCAGTATTTCATGCAGATCAGGAACGTGCGCGCTGCGAGCGACGCCTGAACGAATTCCCGGAGGCTCGTGTCGTAAGTCGGACGGTTTCCGCAATAGGGATCGTTCCACAGATTCGCGTTCCATTCCGGCACATGCACATTGGGAATGTTGAATCCTTCGGTGAAGAGGATCGGCGTCTCCTTCCCGTAGCCGAACTGTTTCATCAGGGCGATGAGCCGGGCGGTTTCGGTGTCGAGATCGTAAAAACCTTTAGTTCCGTCGAGATCCCAGTAGGGATGCACCGCGATGGCGTCCCATTTGATTTTTCCCTGCGACGCTTTCAGATAACCTGTCATTTCGCGGAGTCCGCGCAGCTGCGACCATCCGGAAGTTCCGCCGCAGGGCATGAGTTTGACATTCGGATTTGCCCGTTTTGCGCCGCGTGCGAACGCCGCCTGCGCCTTGAACCACTCGTCGAATTTGCCTGCGCGGAGAATCGGCGATCCTTCGGATTCGGTCAGAAGTGCCCAGTATTTTCTCTGCGGCTGGTTCGAGACGGCCTCATAGGTGATCTCCTCGATTTTCTTTTCCACTTCCGGGGTGATTGCCGGGAGCTTTTTCAGTTGAGAGCCGAGATATTCGCGTTTTTCCTTCTCTTCTTTGTTCGAGAAGGGGAGGGCGGCGGGCGGGAGCATCAGGAAGTCTTCCATTCCGTACTTCGTCTGGATTCTGTATTCCTCCGGGAAGACTTTGGAGGAGATCGGATAGCTGGTGCCGCCGAAGCCCGAACGCTGATAGAGTCGTCCGACATCGTCCTGCCGGGAGATGCGGAAGAAATCCGAAATCAGCGTGCTGAAGAGGATTCTTGTCGCATGTTTTCCGGCAAGCGATTGAATGACCGTGAAGCGGAAGTAGTCGTAATAAGGTTTCATGCCCGGCACACGGTATTCCGCTTTGAGGATGTAGATTCCTTTTGTGGAGCTCCATTTGTCGAAGGGGAGGGCGAACCGTTTTCCCGTTTCGCTCCGGAAGGTGCCGGTGTAAAGGACTTCGCGGTAGAAGTTGGTCAACGTGAAGAGAACTTCCGCCCGGGTTCCCGGCTTGCCGTAGAGTTCGAAGGCGGCTTTGACCGGAGTTCCGGATTCGATGGTGTTGTCGGGATCGGAAGTGAAGAGGCGCCCTTCCACGGGGGGTGCGACGAACTCCGTGGCTTTTTCCGACTGTTCCAGCTGAATGCCGTCCACCCGGACCTCGGAACCCCGGGCGTTCAGAACCAGCGCGGTTCCGGCTCCGTCGGCGGTGACGGTATAGGAGAACCGCTGCCATTCGGTTGTCAGGGAGAAGCGTTTTTTCCAGGCGTAATCGCGGGGGAATTTTCCACCGTCGGTCACGCTGAAGAATCCGAGAGTGAGAGTGGCGCCCGGCTTTGCCGATTTTGCGGAGAAGCTGAGCGTATAGGTTTTATTTTTCTCCATGGGGAGCGGAAAACTCTGCATGGCGGCTGCTCCGACTTGAACGGGAGCGATTCGCAGGGAGGATTTCCCGAACAGGCTTTCCGCGGAATCGACGGAGTAGCGCGGAGTGGCTGTCGCGCCTTTGCTGTCGGCTCCGCCGTTCTGCCAGGTCCAGTAGCGGAGGCCCTGTTCGAAGCTCGGATTCGGCATGAGGTTGCGGACCGGAGAGAGGGGAACGTGCATGGCGTCGCGTTTCCAGAAGTCGATTCCGCCGTTCGGGGGCGGCGCGGATTTGTCATCGGCCTTGCCTTTGCCGAAGTCGATGACGATCCGGTTCCGCTCCTTCTGCTGAGTCTGCTGCGTCGGACTTGTGCGGACAAAGAGGCTGAACGACTCCTTGCCGGTGATTTTGTTCCGTTTTCCGCTTTCCTGGATCAGCATCAGATAAGAGGGCATCTCCAGAGCGACTGTTTTTGCAGGATTGTCCGGATAGAGCTCCAGACGGCTTCCTTTTTTCCGGATGGTTTCAGGCTTGTTCGCAGGATTGAGAAGTTCGTTTTTCGTCTTTCCGGGATAAGGGACTCCGTCGATTTTCATTCCGGCGTTTTTGTAAACAGGCGAGCCGAACCAGAAGGAGACTCCGAAATGCTGTTTGCGGAACTCCTTTTCCTTTTCCGGCGGAATGCCGAGATCCCAGGTGAGTTCGACACGGCTTTCTCCGATTGGTTTCAGCTGATAGAAAAAAGTGGCGCGTTTCCCGTCGGGGAGCTGATATTCCTTGAACCATGTGATGGTCTTTTTCGTTTTGTCGATCCTGAGTTCCTTTTTCCCGTCCGGGAGGTCCGGGAAGGGATAACCGAAATTTCCCTTGCCGTCGTAGGAACCCCAGAACTGAAGGTTCATGATCTCCTCATCGTCGACATAGATCCGCAGGTCGTGGTCTCGGTCGGCGCGAAAGACCCTGTTGACCTCGCGGACGCTGATTCTCTTGTTGCCGACAGTGAAGCTCGGCTGATCGTAACTTTTTCCTTTCTTCAGAAAGGAGTTCACCTTCAGTTCCGGCACCTGCTTCTGCAGCGACCGGGTGGCGAAGACCGGAACATAGTCCGGAGCGGCTGCAAACGCCGGCAATGTCATGGCGATCAGCGCCGCACAATACAGGGAGTTCATAGAAGATGCCTTTCTAAAGTTATTTTTGTTTGATTGAAAATCTGTTTTTGTTGAGATACATCTGTTCCCATGAGAGGGTTTCTACATGAAAATCCGCGAATAGTACACTCCATTTCCCATTGTGTGAACTGGGGAGGTACGCCTCTTTTTTCGCCGGTGTCGTCAGACAGGATGTCACTCCTGACAGGCTCATACTCCTAGGCCCGAAAACACCATCGTGATTATAACCTTCCATCAGATAAAAGGGATTGCCCTGCAGTTCGGATGACTTGCGTGCAAGAAAGATCTCATAGGAATTGATGTTGATGATAAAGGTGTTCGCAGTCTCACTATCCGTTTGGGTGCCGTTCATGAGAGCACATCCGCCGTAGGGGCGGTTCCGATGCATGTTACAAGCCGGGCAGCGGTGGTTGGGTAAAGAGAGTTTTGTCATGAATCTTTTTGTATATGCATCTGGATTTTCACATTCCCATGCCTGTTGATCCATATTTTTTCCGTTCAGATAGAAGGCGATCCAGTGTTTATAAGAGTAGCCAATCCGATCCCAGGTTTTTCCGTTGCCGTCAAGTGTGGAGATTGATCTGAACGGAATATAGTAGTTATCAAAATCCGCCACATAATTTGCTGTGGCGATCCCCATTTGCTTGTAGTTTCCGACGCATGTAATCTGCTGAGCTTTCATTCGCGCCGAGTTCAGTGCAGGCAGCAGCATTCCTGTCAGAATTGCAATGATTGCAATTACGACAAGGAGTTCTATTAATGTGAAATTTCTCATTCCTCCGTCTCCTGTTGTTTGATTCCGTTGTATGGTTTGGTGGACATTCGTTCCAGATAGATTGCCGGGAGCTTGACCTTTTCGGTACTTTGCCGGTTATTTTTGATAGACTCAATCAAGAGGTCTGCGGTTTTTTCTCCGATATCTTCGAATGAAGTCGCAAACGTGGAAAGCGGTGGATTGGAATATTCGGTATAATCCAGATTTGCATAGCCAATGACGGATATGTCATCGGGGACATGAAATCCCGCCTGATAGGCATATTGGATAAAGCGGAGAGCAATTGGATCCGCTTCACAGAAAATTGCTGTTGCATGATCCGGACGTCGACAGAAGTCCGCGACTTTTGCCGCATCCTCCGGATTCCATGAGGCGTTGCGGGAAAGTCCCAGCCGGATGGATTCTCCATTCTCCAGTCCGAGCTCCCCTAGACGCTTGAGGAAGAATTCCGGTCTGATTCTGAGTTTCGGACCAACATCCATGTAGGAGACGCCGATTCTTCTATGTCCGAGTCGATACAGCTGATCTGCTGCTGCGGCCGCTCCTGCTTCATCATCGGAGCCGACTTGAATGACCGGATACAAGACATCAAAAGAATCCATCATTGCAACTTTGATGTCCCATGACTGGAGTTGCTGGATCAATTCCCCGGAGGCTTTGATGAAACGGTCGATGATGACACCGGAAATCATATTCGAAAGAATTTTATCTATAAGAAGATCCAGCGGTTCTTCATTGTTATGAATGTACATTCGTAAACTGTATCCGTTCCGGTTCAGCGAGTCGTTGATGCCTGCGATCATGCGCATGGTATAGGTGGCGGCAAGTCGTCCCCCGTTGACATACGCGATCACCCGGGATTTGCCGCTCCGGACCGAGGATGCCAGTTCATTGCGCCGGTATCCCATCTCCTTCGCGGTTTGCAGAACCCTGCGGCAGAGCTCCTCCGAAAGACCGACATTTGCCGCCGTTCCGTTTAAAATAAACGAAACCGTGGATCTTCCGATCCCGCACCGCTCTGCAATGTCTTTCATCGTAACCCGCATCAAAACCTCCATCTAGATCGTGTTAGTATTCATTATACAACATTTCGTCTGTTTTGTCAAGAGGGGAAATTCTAAAATTTGCAAAATTGTATTTTTCCCGGTTTTCGATTGGGGCCGCAGACCGGAAAGCAGGAGATTCCGGAGAAGAACACGATACGGGAGATACGTCTTCCCGCATCGTGGTTCTGCTTTGCGGTCAGGCGAGCAGGGAAGCGTTTTCGAGGATTTTGAGTCCTGCCGCGCAGGCTGGGCAGTCGCACCATTTTCCTCCGGCGGCTTTGACCTCGTGCGCATGGGCTGCAATGGCTTTCGCCTTTTCCGCCCCGAAGATTTCAACGGCTTTTGGGGATTCAAAAAATTCGATGACATGGTCGATTGTGGCGATGTCCTCCCGGATCTCCTGAAGCAATGCGGCGCCTGCGTTTTTTTCCTCCGCGGTTCCCATTGCCTTGAGATAGTTTTCTCCCGCCGCTTTGAGCTCCTTGCAGCAGGATTGCGCCGCGATCATGTCTTTTACGGTCTGTACGAGTTCGTTTCTGTTCATGTTTTCCCTCCTGTTTTTGCGGGGTTGTTTTTTCTGTTTTTTTCGGATGGCTTTCTTTGTTTCCTGCGGGTACTATATGCCCGGAAGGCGTCGATTGAAAATCAAACGGGAGAAAAAGATGTTTTTTTCCTTTCGGGATACGGTTTGCATTTCTTTGGAGCGAGTGTATATTCTCCTTTTCAGTTGACGGGAGGTGTGGTAAAATGAAGATTCTGGTCGGATTGAGCGGAGGGGTCGATTCCGCGGTTGCCGCCATGCTCCTGAAAAAAGCCGGACACGAGGTTTCCGGTGCGATCATGCGGATCTGGAATGAGAACAACTCGTTCCGTGGCGGTGCCGGGAAAGGGTGTTACAGTCCGGATAAGAAGGAGGACATGGAGTGCGCCGCCAAAGTTGCCGACCGGATCGGAATACCGTTCCGGATCGTGGATGTCTCCCGTGAATATGAGAAAGTGGTGATTGAGAATTTCCGCAGTGAATATCAGTCCGCGCGGACGCCGAATCCCTGTGTCCGCTGCAACAGCTGCATCAAGTTCGGGGTGTTTCCGGCGCTGGCGCGGGAGATGGGGCTGGAGTTCGACCGCTTCGCCACGGGACATTATGTGCGTCTGCGTTCGGAACAGGGACGTTTTCAGCTTCTGCGAGCCTCTGATCCGGCGAAGGATCAGTCCTATTTTCTCTATCGTCTGACGCAGGAACAGCTTTCCGGCGTTCTGTTTCCTCTGGGGGAGTACCGGAAATCGGAGATCCGTGCGATGGCCGCCGAGTTCGGGCTTCCCGTTTCGGATCGGCCGGACAGTCAGGATTTCTATTCCGGCGACTACCGCGATCTTCTCCAGCGCGCCGGCGAGAAAGGACAGATTGTGGATGAGACCGGAAAAGTGGTGGGATCTCACAACGGGTTCTGGGGATATACCATCGGACAGCGCCGCGGGCTCGGCGTCGCCGCGAAGCATCCGCTGTATGTGACGAGTCTGGACCCGGAGCGGAACATCGTTTATGTGGGCCCCGAGGAGATGCTCAGAAAAACGAAAATGCGCGTGACCGATTTGTGCTGGAGCGGCATTCCCGCTCTTTCTGCGCCGCGCGATGTGCGGATCAAGGTGCGTTCGATGGGACTCGGCACCGCGGGCTCGATCCGTCCGATGGAGGACGGCAGCGTGATGGTGGAATTTTATGAGGAACAGAAGTCGCCGACTCCGGGGCAGTCCGCCGTGTTTTATGACGGGGACCTGCTTCTCGGCGGCGGACTGATCGGGGAGGCCGACTGATGATGCTTACGGACCGTGAACTCGCAGACTTTCTGGAACTGACCGATCCGGCGGAACTTCAGGCTCTTTACCGGAAGGCGTATGAAGTCAAACTCCGCCATATCGGCAGGAAGGTCAGTCTGCGCGGACTGATCGAGATCAGCAACATCTGCCGGAAGAACTGCTATTACTGCGGCATCCGCAGCGGCAACACTTCCGTGCGACGTTACCGGATTGATGCGGAAGATATCATTCACTCGGCTCTGTGGGCGCTGGGGCATCATTACGGTTCGATCGTGCTTCAGTCCGGAGAGGTCGTTTCCGAGGAGTTCTCCTCCTTTATAGAGAATCTTGTGCGCGAGATCCGGACCCGGAGCGACGGACGTCTCGGTATCACGCTCTGCTGCGGCGAACAGACCCCGGCTGTTTACGAGCGCTGGCGCAAAGCCGGAGCCCATCGCTATCTGCTCCGGATTGAGACCTCCGATCCGGTCTTTTATGCGAAACTCCATCCGGCGGATCACAATTTTGAAGCGAGGAAACAGTGTCTCCGCGAACTGCGGAAACTGGATTACCAGGTCGGTTCCGGCGTCATGAGCGGACTGCCCGGGCAGACAACGGAACAGCTGGTCCGCGATCTGCGCTTTTTTCAGGAGTTCGATCTGGATATGATCGGCATGGGCCCCTACATTCCGCATTGCGACACGCCGCTCGGAAAAGAAATCGAACTGACTCCGGAGTACCGGAAAAAACAGCTTGAAATCGGATTGAAATTGATTGCCAGCACCCGTCTTCCGCCGAAAGATGCGCACTTCGCCTCCACGACGGCGCTTCAGGCACTCAGCGACACCGGACGCGAGCAGGGACTTCTCGCCGGTGCCAACGTCATTATGCCGAATGTGACCGACACCTCCTACCGGCGCGGCTATCAGCTCTATGCCGACAAGCCCGCCCTGGATGAAAATTCCGAACAGAGCAGTTCCGCTCTCACGGACAAAATCCATTCCATCGGCGAGCAAATCCTCTGGGATGAGTACGGCGATTCCCGCCACTACTTCAAACGGAAGCAGGAGTGATTTCTGTTGGAAGGGAATTTTTGAAATTCTACTTATTTGGTAGGATTTTATTTTCAGGCATTTGTTTGACAATCTTTTCCGCTTCGGGTATATTACGAAAAACGACCGGAACGGTCGGGTAGGAAAAGGAATCTGCGATATGACGAAAATAGCTGACTGCATTACGGATCTGATCGGGAATACACCGCTGGTCAGAATCAACCGTCTTAACGACGGCGGGGCGGAAATCCTCGCCAAAGTGGAGTATTTCAATCCCGGAGGCAGCGTCAAGGACCGCATCGCTCTGGCGATGATCGAGGATGCCGAGCGTCGCGGAGTTCTCAAGCCGGGCGGACTGATTATCGAACCGACTTCCGGCAACACGGGGATCGGACTTGCCCTGGTCGCGGCGGTCAAGGGGTATCGCCTCGTTCTGACCATGCCGGAGACCATGAGCATGGAACGGCGCAAACTTCTTCAGGCATACGGCGCGGAGCTGGTCCTAACCGACGGTGCTTCCGGAATGAAAGGCGCAATCGCCAAAGCCGAGGAGATTCATGCCCGAAATCCCGGGTCCTTCATTCCGCAGCAGTTTGAGAATCCCGCGAATCCCGCCTGTCACGAGGCGACGACCGCGGAAGAAATCTGGTCCGGGACCGATGGACATGTGGATGCGTTTGTCGCCGGGGTCGGCACGGGCGGAACCCTGACCGGTATCGGCAAAGTGCTGAAACAGAAGAACCCGTCGTTGAAACTTTTTGCCGTCGAACCGGATACCTCCGCCGTTCTGAGCGGCGGGAAAGCGGGCCCGCACAAGCTGCAGGGGATCGGCGCCGGCTTTGTCCCCGGCGTGCTGGATACAAAGCTGATCGACCGGATCTTCCCGGTCGCCGCCGAGGATGCCGGACGTACCGCGCGGGAAGCGGCAAAACAGGAAGGCTTGCTGATCGGAATCTCATCGGGCGCGGCGCTGTTTGCCGCACTCGAACTCAGCCGGGAACCGGAATGGAAGGGAAAACGCATCGTCGTTCTTCTGCCGGACAGCGGAGAACGCTATCTTTCCACCTGGCTGTTCCAGTAAAGAAACAGAATAGTTTTCCGGAAGGGAGAATTGAGCTTTTCCCGCACGAAGGAAAAACGCGGACCGGAACCGGAGGAGACTCCCGGACGATCCGCGTTTCTGTGTTTCAGTCTGTGTGGAAAATGGAACGGCTTGCGTCAGGTCGTTTTTTTCTTTTTGAATTCTCCGTCGATTCCGGTGCGGTGGCGGACGATGGCGCCTTTGACCATGTAGATGACATCCTCGTCAATGTTGGTAACACAGTCTCCGATGCGTTCCAGATGCTTGGAGACGTTCAGGATGTTGAGGTATCGTTCGACATTTTCCGGATGCCGGTGCATCAGTTCGAGAAGTTTTACATGATTTTCGCGGTTCATTTCATCGATGACGTCGTCGTAGGCGAGACCTTCCTCGGCGAGAGCGGCATCGAGTTTGATGAGCGCTTCGAGACTTTTGCTCAGAGCGGTTTTGGTGCACTCTGTCAGGGGACGGAGATCGACGGGAATCTCTTCCGTGGACATGGAGTAGTAGGAGAGGGCGCGCTTGGCGATATTGACCGCGAGATCCCCGATGCGTTCCAGATCGTTGTTCATTTTCAGACAGGCGATCACGTAGCGCAGATCGCCCGCGACTGGCTGATGGAGAGCAAGAATCTTGAGACATTCTTCTTCGACGTCGAGTTCGAAATGGTCGATCTCGATATCGTTTTCGATGACCCTTTCCGCTTTCTTTTTATCGTTGGACATCACGGCATCGACAGCATCGACGACCGCCTCCTCCACCATTCCGCAGAGGATCAGGATGCTTTTTTTGAGCTTTGAGATTTCATTGTCGAGAATAACAGACATTGCAGTTTCCTTTTTGATGGACGGCTTCCTTCCGGATCATCCGAAGCGGCCGGTGATGTAGTCTTCCGTTTTTTTCTGTTTTGGTTTCGTGAAGAGTTCCGATGTTTTCCCGTATTCCACGATTACGCCTTTGTAGAAGAACCCGGTGTAGTCGGAGACGCGCGCCGCCTGCTGCATGTTGTGCGTGACGATCACGATGGTGAAGTTTTTCTTGAGTTCGCCGATCAGATCTTCGACCTTCGATGTTCCGATGGGGTCGATGGCGGAGGTCGGTTCATCCATGAGCAGGACCTCGGGACGGATCGCAATGGCGCGTGCAATGCAGAGTCTCTGCTGCTGTCCGCCGGAGAGGGCTGTGCCGGGTTTGCGGAGTTTATCCTTGACTTCATCCCAGAGGGCCGCGCCGCGGAGACTCTCTTCGACACGGTCGGCGATCTCGCTTCGTTTCAGCTTGTAGTGAAGTTTGAGTCCGTAGGCGATGTTGTCGAAGACCGACATCGGGAACGGAGTCGGTTTCTGGAAGATCATTCCGACTTTGCGCCGGAGTTCCAGCAGGTCCGTGGCGGAATCCAGAATGTTCTGTCCGTCGATGAGGATCTCCCCTTCCGCCCGCTGTTCCCGGTAGAGCTGGTAGATCCGGTTGTAGATGCGCAGATGGGTCGACTTGCCGCAGCCGGAAGGCCCGATGACCGCGGTAACCCGGTTCCGGTAGATTTCAATGTTGTTGTCGAACAGCGCCTGATGGTTTCCGTAGTAGAAATTCAGGTGCCGGACGGAGATTTTTACCTGTTCTTCGACAGGCGGATTGGTCGTCATGCTTTTTTCTCCCTGAACGCCGTCCTGCAGATGATGTTGAGCGCAAGAACGGTGAATGTGATGATAAGTGCCGCGCCCCATGCCCGTACATGCATGGTTTCAAACGGCGAATTGGTGGCGTATTCCGTCATGGTGACGGTGAGATTCGCCGTGGGCTGGGTGAAGAATCCGGTCGGCCAGGCGTCGCTGGTAAGCGCCGTGAAGAGCAGAGGCGCCGTCTCTCCGGCGACGCGCGCCACCGCCAGCAGAACTCCCGTGATGAGTCCGCTTTTTGCGGAACGGAACACCACCGCCAGCGTGATTCTCCAGCGGGGCGCGCCGATCGCCAGCGCCGATTCCCGGAGGGCGTTCGGAACCATGCAGAGCATGTCTTCCGTTGTCCGGAGAATCACCGGGAACACGATGATGGCCAGCGCGACCGATCCGGCGAATCCGGAAAACTTTCCCGTTGTCATGACCAGCAGCGTGTAGACGAAGAGTCCCACGATGATGGAGGGCATTCCCATCATGACATTGGCGGAAAAGCGTACCGCATTGCCGAATTTCGAGTCGCGTGAAAATTCGGAAAGGCAGATTCCGCCGAGCCGTCCCGCCGGAACCGCAAGAATGGTCGCCACCAGCGTGATGACGGCGGTTCCGAGAATTGCATTCAGCATGCCGCCGTCCGGAATGCCGTATGGTTTTGTCGGCTGCGTCAGGAAGGTCAGCGAAAGGGAGTGGAACCCGTTCCGGAGAATTGTCCAGAGGATCCAGAGCAGGAAGACTGCCGCGATAAGAGTCCCGATCGCGGAGATCGCAATGATGGTCCAGTTTGCCAGTTTGCGCCGGAAGAGTCCGCGCGTTCCGGTTTTCATTCGGGAATCGGTGCTCATAGTCCGCCTCCTGCGTTTTTACGGATTCTGCTGAGCCAGAGCTGGCCGAAGATCTGAATGGCAAAGGTGATGCAGAGCAGGATCAGGCCGAGGGCGAAAAGGGAACTTTTCGCAAGGCCCTCGGCTTCCGCGAACTTGTTGGCGAGAATGGATGCGATCGTCGCTCCGGAATCGTAGAGGGAGGCGGAGATGACTTCGCTGTTGCCGATGATGAAGAGAACCGCCATGGTCTCTCCCACCGCCCGGCCGAGTCCGAGAAAAACGGCGCCGAGGAGTCCCTGCATTCCGTAGCGCATGGTGATGTCTCTGGCGACTTCCCAGGTGGTTGCGCCTGTTCCGTAGGCGGATTCCTTGACGACCGCCGGAACCATGCGGAAAACGTCACGCATGATTGCCGACATGAACGGTAGAGACATCAGTGCCAGAACCAGTCCCGCCGTGAGAAAACCGAATCCCGTCATCGGTCCGTCGAACAGCGGTATGACGGAAAGTCCCAGAGTATCCGAGAGAAACGGCTGGACATGCGTCTGCATGAAAGGAACAAATACAAAGAGTCCCCACATACCGTAGATGACGCTGGGAATCGCCGCCAGCAGATCCAGTGCGCATCCGAAGATCCGGGAGAGAATCGGCGGAGCGATTTCCACCAGAAACAGAGCTGTCAGGAACGAGGTCGGCACCGCGATCAGAAGGGCGATCGCCGTTGTGACCAGCGTACCATAAATCGCACAGGCCGCACCGAATTTCATTTCGGTGGTGTCCCACTGCGTCGAGCAGAGAAAACCGGGGCCGAATTCCCGGAATGCCGGATACGAGTGCCAGGCAAGCTGAAGGAAAAAGGCGATCGTGAGAAGTGCCGCCAGAGCGGCTGCGCAAATCGCGAGCCATCGGAATACTCTGTCGGAAAGGGAGGTCCCGCCGGGGCCTCCCTTCGCGGGACCGCTTTTTCGCAAGACGGTCGGTTCGTTCATAACGTTCGCCTCACTTGACTTCTTTCCAGGAGTCTTTCACGAGGGCAACGACCTCCGCGGGCATCGGAACGTAGTGCATGGCGGAAGCTGTTTTCCCGCCTTCCCGGAAGCACCAGTCGAAGTACTGGAACATTTTCCGGGCGATCTCTTTCTCCTTCTGCTGTTTCTTCAGAACGATGTACGTCACGCCCGTGATCGGCCATGCATTGGCGCCTTTCTGGTTGGTGAGCTCCACCCGGAAGTTTTTGGAGTTCTTCCAGTCGGCTCCGGAGGCGGATGCCGCAAAGGATGCCACATCGGGGACGACGAATTTGCCGTCCGCATTTTTGAGCTGAACCGTTGCCAGTCCGGCCTCCTTGGCGTAAGCGTATTCCACATAGCCGATGGAGCCGCGGGTTTTGGCGACGTTGTTCGCGATTCCCGGGTTGCCTTTCGCTCCGATGGAGCCGCGGAACCATTTGACATCTTTTGCATTGCCCGGCCCTTTGGACCACTTTTCGGAGACTTTGCTCAGATAATTGGTGAAGATCCAGGTGGTGCCCGATCCGTCGGAACGGCGGACAACCGTGATTCTCAGGTTGGGAAGACGGAGACCGGGATTCAGTTTGGCGATTACCGGATCATTCCATTTTTTGATGTCTCCGAGGAAGATTGCCGCAAGAGCGGGTCCGTCCAGTTTGAGCTGTCCTTTCGGCACTCCGGGGAGGTTTACCACCGGGACCACTCCGCCGATCAGCATCGGAAACTGGGTCAGATTGAACTCTTTGAGATCTTTTTCCTTGACGGGGTCATCGGATCCGGCAAAATGAACCGTTCCCGATTTCAGCTGGGAAACGCCGGCTCCGGAACCGATCGACTGATAGTTGAAGCGATCTCCGCCCGGATTCGTCTTGTTGTAAGTGTAGGTCCAGGCTGCATAGACCGGAGCCGGGAAGCTTGCTCCCGCACCGTTGATGGTCGCGGCAATTCCCGTCAGGGTACCGCAAAAGAGTGCCGCCGTGAATGCCAGTTTTCGGAATGGACTTTTCATACATGTTCTCCTGTGTTTGGTTGTTCCGCTGCTGCGGATTGTTCCGTTTGCATGTACTATGCCATCCGATTGTTAAAACTATGTTAGGACGATAATAGATGTGCATGAATTTGATTCTTTTTGCTGATTCGTTCCGGATTGTTTTTTCCGGAACAAAAAGGCGCCCCGTACCGAAGAGGGGGTCGGTACGGGGCTGCAACAAAGGAGAGAGTG
>CALXMJ010000018.1 GCA_944389445.1 uncultured Victivallales bacterium
TGCGTCCCAGAGCGGCTGCCACATTCCCTGCCAGGACGATTCCGTGTTGAGCATGATCGGTTTCCCGTTCAGGAAAAGTGCTCCTTTTTCCGCCGTCAGTTCGCGGAAGCCGAAGCGGGCAGCGGCTGCGTCGATCGTTTTCCCGTTCTGTACGAGTTCGCAGTCCAGATAATAAAGATTCGGTTCATCGAGGCTCCACAGTTTCGGCGTGATGAAGTCAAGTTCGATTTTCTCTGCGAACGGTTTCCGTGCTGTGCAGACGGTTGTTCCGTCTTTCGCATCCCGGATCTTCAGATTCAGTTCAGCGGAGAAGTTGTCGGGCAGACCGGCTCCGCTGAAGTCGATTCTCATTCGTTTTGCCTTGACGAAAGTCGAGATCCGGATCTGCCCGAAATGCTGTTTCGGACGGATTGCGAGCCAGACGTTGTCCTGAAGTCCGGCCCGCATCGGTTTTGCATCGGTGGCGACATAGATGGAGTTCATTTCCCCCTGCGGACGGAGAAAATTCGTGACATCCACACTGAAATACGGACAGGCGGAACTGACTTTCCGTTCCGGAACCGGAAGGGGAACCCGCTTCCCGTTGAGAATGACGCAGCCTTGAGAATAAAAGGCGGCGAATTTCAGGAGGGTCTGTGCGTCTGCTGATTCGGGGGGCGTTCGGAATTCCCGGTAATACCAGCCCTGCTGATAGGAGTTATAGTTTTTTCCGTGGAATTTTTCAATGGCCCGTCCGTCCGCCGAGCGGATGAAATTGCACTGGGGGCCCACCCGCCAGAAGCCGGGAACCAGAAAATAACCCCATTTGGCATCAAGCGGCGGCGGAGTCTCGCGGATTTTTTCGCAGAGGGTGAACTTCCAGAATCCGTTGAGACTGATTTCCGTCCGTCTGCCGCTTTTTTTGCGGAAGGCTCTGGAAAGATCCCAGTCCGTCAGTTTTGCCTGAGAGACCCGTGGCACCTTCCAGTCCGGAAACCAGACATGCTCCGTGCCGCCGATCGCCGTTCCCGGACCGAGCAGCGCCAGAAACAAGGGAAAGAAAAAATGTCTTTTCATGAAAAATGACTCCATTCGAACTTAATAGTACCAGGCGAGAGTTCCGTATCCGAACCCCTCCTGGAATTTTTTGATCATGTCATGTCGCGTTGCCGGAGCGACGTGTCCGTCTCCCCAGGCGACATTTGTCAGATTTCTGTCGTGGGCGGCCCATACGCCGGCGTGCCAGGTGTCCGCTTCCAGATACAGTTTGAATTTCATGCTGGGATTCCAGGATGCCATTTCTCTTCGCCCGTCCGCAAGAAAGACAAAGTTGGATGATGTTTTGATTTTCGACCAGGTGATGACGCGGGCGGTTCCCTCATTGCAGGAGATTGTGGTAACTCCTATGTAACGTACACCGCCATGCATGGCGGCGCCGTAAATATTCGCCGGATAACAGTAGACCCGTTTCTGATTCTCTTCGCTGACTGTGTCCGGACTGTACGGGACGGCTTCCGGACAGCGGTACATCGTTCCTCCCGGTTTCAGCATGCCTGTTTCTATGAGATAGTGCATGTAACTGAGTTTTTCTCCGGGCGTGATTTCCGCGATGATACGGTCATTGAAGTCGTTTGTATAGTTGAAGACTCCTACCATAATCTGTTTCTGATTGCTGACGCAGTTGACGTATTTTGCTTTCGCGCGCGCTTTGTTCAGCGCCGGAAGAAGCAGCGCCGCAAGTATAGCAATGATTGCAATTACAACCAGGAGCTCTATAAGTGTGAAATTTTTCTTCCTCTGAAGAAATGTCTGCGCCGGATGATGTGTTTTCATTTGAGTTTCTCTTTCTTTTTTCATGTTTGATGTGCAGAAAAGAAGTACAGCCAGCCGTGATTTTTGAATGATTTCCGGAGATCCTTTCTCTGTTATATTTTGTTATATTGGTCAAATTTTGGTTGTTGTCATGTTCTGGGAGGAAGTTCTCCGGAGGATTCCCCTTTCGTCCATTTGCGGCATTTGCGCCATTCGCCGGGAGAGACGCCGAATTTTTTCCGGAAAGCCGTGAAGAGCGCGCAGATCGTCGGAAATCCGGAACGTCCGGAGATCTCCTCCATTGTGAGATTGCCCGAGATCAGAAGATCGCATGCCTGTTTGAGACGCAGCTCCAGAAGGAACTGCTTCGGAGAAAGTTTCAAATTCTGCATGAAGAGTTTGTAAAGCGCCGATTCCGAAAGATAGAATTTATGCGCCAGTTTTTCAATCTGGATCGGGGAGGCGGCGTTTTCCTTGAGATAATTCATGATGGCGGTCAGTTTCGGATTGTCCGTTGCCATGAAATCGGAACTTTTGCGCTCCCGGACGAAGGGATCCGGTTTGACATAGATCATTTCCGCCGCCTCCGGTTTGCCGTCAATGAGGGCGTCGAGCTCTTCACCTGCGCGCCGTCCGAGTTCATAGAGGCGCGAGTCGATGCTGGAGAGCGTCACTGCAGGCGCATGACAGAGAAGCTCTTCATTTCCGACTCCGAGAATCGAGAGTTCCGAAGGCACCGGAATATTGTTCCAGTTGGCAATATTGAGAATTTCCGCCGCGTCCCAGTCGTTTTCGCAGAAGAGCGCACAGGGTTTCGGCAGACTGTTGAGCCATTTCACCACTCGCGACTCCTTTCGCCAGATCCAGTCGCCGGGGCGCAGGTCGTAACAGGAATACCCATAGTTTTCCAGGGTCTCCCGGAAACCGCGCAGACGGCGCGTATCGCTGTATGCCGCAAAATGCGAATGCCCCTGACGGATGAAATACTCTGCGGCAATCCGTCCGATCTCATAATCATTTTCCCGGACGACCGAGCACTGGATTCCCGCCCATTTGAACGGGATCAGCGAGACGATTTTCGTTCCATGCCATGACCGGCAGGTCAGAACCTCTTCGGGAAGACTCGTGATGATGCCGTCGCCGCGCCACCGTTTCAATCCTTCTTCCGTGTTGCCTCCCCGCAGGAGAACCAGATGCCAGTTGTTTTCCCGCGCATGGTCGACTACACCCTGCATCAGGTCTTCAAAATGCCATCCGAGCGCAAGCAGAATTGTTTTTCTTTGGATCGTCATCTTTTTTTTCCATCTTTGGATATGAAAAATAATATTCCCGTTTCTTGTCTAAAATTATACAGCAGAATCTTTTTTTTGACAATATTAAAATCGGTATACTTTATATTAATTTCTGTAAAAATAAAAAAGATAAAAAAAAGACGCCGTGGAAAATATCGATCCACGGCGTCCGCAAACGTATAGAGAAATGTTATTCCCGGTAGCTGCTGCGGAGATCGCGGATGACAAGGGCTTTCCTGACTGCCTCCTCCCCGATCGTTTCCGGCAGGGAGAACGTGATTGTTCTCGGAACGCCCGGAAGGAGCGTGAAGCTGTTGTCGCTGAAGACCGTTCTCATTCCGCGCAGTTCCGCGAACGTGTAGAACGCCGGAAGATCCGTGCTGAGCGTCAGGCTCCATTTTCCGCCGGAAAGCTTTTTGAGCGCCGTTTTGATGCGCGGCTGCTGAAGATCGCAGCATTTGAATTCCGTAAAGAACTGATCGTTGTAGTGGGTGTAGCGTTTTCCTCCGGCTTTGCCGTCGAGAGTGAGATGGAGGAACGCCTGAGCGGGATCTTCGATCAGCGCTTCGGCGTCGAATTCGTGAATTTTTTTCGATCCGAGCGGAGGAAGCTGAAGTTCGAAATCAAAATCTTTCAGCTTGCTGCCCGAGAAATCAAGAAGCGACGCGTGGATGGTTCCCTTGAATTCACTGTTGACATCGCTGGTTGCCCAGAGTTCCAGACGGTTGCCGCTGTTCAGGAAACTTGTCACGATGACCGGCGAGTAGAAACGCTTTGCATGATAATGGAGCTGTTTCCAGTTGCCGTCGTAGTCGATGCTGGACCACGACGCCACGGGCCAGTTGTCGTTGAGCTGCCAGTAGAGCGTCCCCATGCAGACCGGTTTCAGGTGGCGCCAGAATTCGACGCCCGTCTTGATGGCGAACGCCTGCTGGACCTGGCTGAGATAGATGAAGTTTTCAAACCCTTCGGGGAAGCGGAAATAACGGGTGAACATTTCGACGATTTTGGAGTTGCCGCCCCTGTTCCGTTGATGGTGCTCCATGACGGGGGAAGTGACATTGCGCTGTTTGCCTTCGGTGTAGCGGTCCACGGTGTTCTGCGCGGGGAAGGACTGATAGCCGAATTCGGAGCAGAAGCGCGGGATGACGTTGAAGTAGGCGGAGAAGGATTGTCCGCTGTGCCAGACGCTCCAGTAATGCATGTCGCCCATGCTGTCGTCGTGCGCGCCTCCTGCGACGTAATCCGGCCCGCTGCAGGGGGAGCTCGGCCAGAAGACACGGGTCCGGTCGGCGGATTCCACCGCCTGTTTGACCGCCCGGTTGAAACGGTCGTAATTGATCAGGCGCATCGGATAGCCGGGCGAGCCGTTGCCGCCCATGAGACTGATCACCTCGTTGTCGCCGCACCAGAGCGCGATGGAGGCATGGTTGCGAAGCCGTTTCACCTGATGGACGATTTCTCCTGTGATGTTTTCCAGAAAGTCCGGAGTCGAGGGATAGCGCGCACAGGCAAACATGCAGTCGTGCCAGATGAGGATGCCTTTTTTATCGCAGAGTTCATAGAACACCTCGTTTTCGTATTGTCCGCCGCCCCAGACGCGGAGCATGTTCATGTTGGCGGCGACGGCATCGGAAAGAAGGCGGTTGTAGACCTCTTTCGTATGACGCTGCGGCATCGCATCGACGGGGATCCAGTTCGCTCCCTTGCAGAAAATGTCGATTCCGTTGACGCGGAATTTCATGCTGATGCCGATTTCATCCGGCTCGTTGATAAGTTCGAGTTTGCGCAGACCGATCTGCTTGCGGATTGTTTCATCCGGCGTGGAAACCGTCAGCGGATAGAGTTTCTGTTCGCCGTATCCCGCCGGATACCAGAGGACCGGATTGTCGATTTCAAACGAAACCGATACGGTGTTGATTCCGGGCTGAAGACGGACAGTCCGGCTCTTTTTCTCTCCGTTGAATTCGAACACGACGGTGGTTCTGCCTCCGTGTTCGCTGAAGAGTTCCGCACTTGCATCGAGAATGCATTTTCCCGGAGAGTGCTTCTGTTCCGTGCCGATATAGTCGAGACGGGCATCGTCCACGCCTCTGAGGTAGATGTCTCCGTAGATACCGCTGACCACGAGACAGATTCCCCAGTCCCATCCCGCATGGCACTGCACTTTGCGGATCAAATTCATGTACGGGACGCGGTTGTTGCCGTTGATTCCGAGGTCGAACGGCTGTTTCTGCGCCTCCTCCTCGGCTTTGACGACCGGCGAGTGAATGACGATTTCAATTCTGTTTTTCCCCGGTTTCAGGAGCGGCTTGACATCGGTTCTGATCCGCCGGAACATATTGCGTGAGGAGCCCGCGGATTTTCCGTTGATGCGGATATCGGCAAATGTGTCGAGCGAGTCGATATTGAGATAGACGGAATCTTTGGCAAGCAGATCCGCTCCGACCTGAAAGTCCTTTGTATAAATCCAGTTGAAATCCCGTACCCACTGTACGTCCTCCTCGTTTTTTCCGAGATAGGGGTCGGGGATGAGTCCGTTCCGGAGCAGGGCGGAGTAGTTGTCTCCGGGTACGTCTGCCGGAACGGGTTCGAAGTTCTCCCTGTCGCATGAGAGGGTCCATTTCCCCGCGAGATTGATTGTCTGCATCTGATTCTCCTTTGCTGCGGATTCCGCAATCTTCCTCTTCAGTTCCGTTTTCGGCGGTATTTCCGTTTTCTGTTCCGGCGCGGCGGAACAGGAACAGAGACAGAGTACGAGCGCCGCTGTCAACATGTGCGGCAGGCACGGTATTGTCTGATTCATCTGCATGTCTCCCTTTTTTGTCTGTGCGGGATAAACTTATGCCGGAAAACCTTCCTTTTCAAATAGTATATCCCGTTTTTTTTCAAAAACGACTACAAAACGGAAAAAAGAATACTATATTGATATCGATCAGAATCATTCTTTTTCAACAACAGGGAGACTTGTCCAATGCGTCTGAACCGGAACATGCTTTCCATGCGGAGCGGAAGTTACAATATGCAGACATCCGTATTCCGTTCCGGAGAGTTCTTTCCCGAACATTGTCATGATTTTCACGAATTCTTTCTTGTCGCCGACGGCGTGCTGGAGCATACGCTGAATGGAAAAGTTTCGCTTCTGCCTGCCGGATCCGTTCAGCTGATTCTTCCGGGGGATACGCATATCGTCGCCTGTGCGAAGGGCTCTCCGGAGGTGCGGATCTACAACTGCAACGTGAATTCCGAAGAGATGCTGAAGGTTCTCTATTTCAGCTCCGCCGGCTATGATTTCCCTCTTGATGACTGTGTGCAGACTGCGAAAATGGCTCCGGATCACCACTGGCGTCACCTGCTGGATCTGGCACGGGAGACCTGTGGAATGCGCGATGACGGAACGCCTCTGAAAAATTCGCTTCTGCGTCTGCTGACACAGGAGGTCGTCACCGTGCTGATGAGCCGTTCCTTCCGGGAGAAGGCGGCTCCGCCGCAGTGGCTGGCGGAGAGTGTCGAGGAGATGAAGAAAAAAAACAATTACGCCGAAGGACTTCCGCGCCTGATTTCGCTTTCCGGGCGGACTCAGGAGCATCTCTGCCGTTCCATGAAGAAATATTACGGAATCTCGCCGCAGGAGTATGTGATCTCTCTGCGTCTGGAAGATGCGGCCTCCCAGCTGCTGCATACGGGACGCGAGGTTTCCACAATTGCGTTCGATGTCGGATTTCACAATTTGTCATACTTCCGCCGCTGTTTTCTGCGGAGGTACGGAACGACTCCCCTGAAATATCGTGCCCGTTTCCGGATCATGCGGCACTGATCCGGTCAAGAGAAGTGCGCCTGCCGGAGCGGCTTTCCGGCGCGGGGAATGTCTCGCGGATCAGTTCCAGCGTTTCGGAAGCAATTCGGAGAGCGTCATGACCGATCCGTCGCCGAGAAGCACTTCGCACTGTTCGTTCTGATCGTGAAGCTGACAGAGAAATTCCCGGCATCTGCCGCAGGGCGGAATGACAGTTCCGTTTTCTGTCACGGCGACCAGTTTTACAATCCGGTGTTCGCCGGCCGTGACCATTGCCGCGGCCGCGGCGTGTTCCGCGCAGAAGCCCATGGAGCAGGGGGTGTCAATGCAGACGCCTGTGAAAATCGAGCCCCGGTCGGTCAGGAGCGCTGCCGCGACCGAGCCGGCATAGGCGTTTTTCGAAAGCTGTCTCGGATTCAGAACCTTGCATGCGGAGAGGCGCAGACGTTCAAAATCGAGGGTGGCGAAACTTGCGTGATCGTTTTGTCCGGCTTGTTCAGACATGATTCCTCTCCGGTGTTTCTGTGGCGGAATGTTTTCTGTTTTTCCGCCGCTGTTTTTTCTAAATTGCATGGGAACGTTTGTTCCGAAGCATTTTCAGTCGGCGTCTGCGCTGTCCGGCGGTGCGGACCCTGATTTTGACATGCAGGGGGAGGGCGCGCTGATTCCGGTGACGGTCATAGAGGAACATTTGAAGAGCGTTCCAGACGTTGTGCCAGAAAACGTAGAAGATCGGTCCCATGGCGACCAGCGGATTGACAAAGGTCAGAGCCAGATAAAGCGTGAATGTCGTGTTTTTCTGCCCGAGAAGCTGACTGCTTTCGCGCTTGATGCGATGGGGCACCAGGAATCCGCCGAGCCAGAAATTCAGAATGCAGATGCCCATGGAGATCAAAGCGATTTCCGCAATAATCATCGGGGAGACTTGCGGATTGGTTTCCAGAAACGTGAAGGCTTCGCCCGCAATGATGAACAGCGTACAGGACCAGAGAAACAGCGAAAACATTTTGCATTTTCCGGGCCATTTGGTGGAATCGGGAAAGAGCTTTCTGGTAATCAGCGCCATCAGGGCGGGCAGTCCGATGATGAGCAGAAGCGATTTGACAATATCCGCCACAAATCCCAGCGAGGTGTTCCCCGTTACGAGCGGCAGCAGAGCGACCAGCGAGAGCGATACCCCGAGATTCGTGATGACAAATCCGCTGACCACATAGGCAACCCGTCCGTTCAGGAACGCCATTACCACCGGAGCCGCGTTCGCGGTCGGCGTGATGCCTACGAAAAACGCCGTAAGCGCAAGCTGTTCTTTCCCCGCGAAATGGAAAAGATAGTAGCCGCCGAGTCCGATTCCGAGATTCGCAAGAAGCAGATACCAGTGCCATCTCTGCGGTTTCAGATTTCTGATTTTGATCTGAAGGCAGACCATATAGAACATGATGATCAGCAGCCAGCGGATCAGAAACGAGAGTTTTCCCACATCGGGGAAGATCGCTCCCAGCACAAAGGGAATGAAGATCATCCCCGGACGAATCAGATTTTTCAGCATGGTATTCATGAACGCTCCGCATATCGTTTTGTTGGAAAGGGAAATATACCATCATCTGTCCGATTTTTCCAGCTTTTTCACGTTTCCATCAGGGAGTTTTCCGGAGAAAACGTATTCTTTTCCGTTTTCCGTTCTGAAAACAGGGAGGCGCTCTTGCTATTTCGGAAAAGATTGCTATGATACTGTTTGCCGAACATTAAGAAATGACAGAACGAACAAGGATGGATCAAATGAGAAAACCGATGCTTTTCGCGGCGGTGCTGCTGGCCGCCGGAACCTTTTTCGCCGGATGCTGTTCCGGCGGATATTCGAACCTGAAGGATGGAGATGCAAAATATCCTCAGTTGAAGAAAGTTTATGACAGGATGGCGCGCGGAGAGAAGGTGAAGATTGCATATCTCGGCGGCTCCATCACGTGGGGCGCCACGGCGACCGATCCGCAGAAGACCTCGTGGCGCGCACTTTATACAAAGAGTCTGGAGGAAAAATTCCCGAATGCCCATATCAAGGCGATCGACGCGGCGATCGGAGGAAAGGGGTCCGATCTCGGCGTGTTCCGCATGGACCGCGATGTGATCGCATACAAGCCGGATATGACGCTGGTGGAATTCGCCGTCAACGACGGTCACAAGGACCGCAACGAATCGTTCGAAGGCGTTCTCCGCAAACTGCACAACTCCAATCCGGAGATGGCGATTGTTGTGGTGATCGCCGGATCGGGCGACAAAAAATTCGCTTCGATCAATCAGGATAAATACATCGAAATTGCCAACTACTACAATCTTCCGTATGCCGACGTGGTGAATGGGGTCAACCGTCTGATTCTCGCGAACAAGCTCAAGGAGCCGAAGCTGATGCTGACCGACGGCTGCCATCCGAACGATTACGGCTATACCATTTATCGCGATGTTGTTTCGGATTCCCTCGGCAAAGCCGCCGCCGAGTCCGGCACGGCGAAATCATGGCCGGCAAAGCCCTTTACGGCAAACCGTTACGAATCCGCCGAGTCGATCTCTCTGGCGACTCTGATCAAGGACAATCCCGACTGGCGGAAAGAGGTGCCTTCCGTGGTCGGTGCCTGGTTTGACCATCAGCCCTCCCGCTGGCTCGACAGCGTGATCGTTCCCCGGAAGGACAATGCCGTTCTGACCGTGAAACGGATCTGTGCCGGAGTCGGCGTCTATTTCGAGATGCTCCCGAAGGGCAGCCGTTTCGAAGTCCTTGCCGACGGCAAAAAAGTTCTTGATGTGAACACGAATTTCTCCCAGACCAATCCCGGACTCGGCAATCGGTTCGTGTTCCTGGATGGGCCGGCGAAGGAGCGGACCATCACGATCCGGGCGGCCGGACGGAATCTCCGTCTTGGAAATCTTCTCGTGACGAAGTGATCTTTGCGGGAGAGAGCGGGCCGGAGAGAAATCAACGAAGCCATCTCCCGGAGGGCGCGTCGGGTGAATTCACCGGGCGCGCTTTTTCTGTTTTCATTTCACAGCACGGCGTTCCCGTGCCGGCGATTTTGTCATGGGAAAAATACGCCTTCCGCTTGCAATTTTTCCCATCGGGAGCTAAATTGTATGTTTAATCTTTATTGACTTCATTTATTTCTGAAGGAGAATCATCATGTCTGAGAGTTATCTGCAAAGGGCCTTTGCCCGGCGTATCGGCGGAGAGAAATTCGGCAAGGACACCAAAATCTACAAATTCGAGAAAATCAAACGGGCGAAACGGGAAGCCATGGCGAAGAATCCGGGCGTATCCCTGATTGACATGGGCGTCGGTGAACCCGACGATATGGCGTTCCCCTGTGTGATCGAAGCTATGAAAAACGAGGTCGCCAAATGGGAGAACAGAACCTATGCGGACAACGGTGTGCAGGAGTTCAAGGATGCCGCCGCGCGTTACATGAAGGCTCTCTACGGAGTGGATCTGGATCCTGTCAATGAGATCTGCCACGCGATCGGAAGCAAATCCGCCCTGACTCTGCTTCCCGCGTGTTTCATCAATCCCGGCGACATCACGATCATCACGATTCCCGGCTATCCGGTGCTCGGAACCTGGACCGAATATCTCGGCGGCGAAATGGTCAAGCTCCCGCTGCTGGAGGAGAACGGCGTCCTGCCCGATCTCGACAGCCTGACCGAGGATCAGTGCCGCCGCGCCAAACTGCATTACCTGAACTATCCGA
>CALXMJ010000019.1 GCA_944389445.1 uncultured Victivallales bacterium
CGGACGGACGCCGGCGAATTCATTTCCTGTCAAGTCTCTTATTGTTCTCAATCAAACAGAAGGAGCTTTATATTATGAAAAGGGGAATTTTCTTTCTTTTACCGCTGCTTGTCGGCGTGACGATAACGTCCTGCACTTCGCTGGAACCATCTCTTCCGGATCCGGCGCCGGTGTTTCAGTCACAGGGGTCTGCGCGTCAGGACCCGGTGTTCCTGGTAGACTCCTTCGCATGGCAGCGATACGGAGACCGGAAGGGCGGATTGTATGAACAGCCTTCCTATGTCGTTGGCAACAAGTCGGTTGTCGTCCGGAAAATCAATGGGATCAACCGCCCGGATCAGGACCAGAGCGTGACGATTTATGTCGACAACAAACAGGTCGGCCGATTCCTCTGGTGGGGTTCGTTCAAGAACGGCGGTTACGGGTATCCGTTCCAGGAGATCAAAGGCGATCCGCCGTCTCTGAAGATCGACAAGGCTTCCCGGAGTGTCACATACAGCAAACCCTATTTGACTCCGGAAGGAAAACGGGCCGTGTTCACCTATCAGCTCAAGCCGCTGAAAGACAGCCGGATTGAACTTTCCTGGAACATGGGCATTTCGCAGGAGGAACTGGATCGCTCCCGGAAGGATTTCTGTGTGGCGCCCTGGTTTACTCTTCAGAATTACAGGGATAAGAAAATCACGCTTGGCGGAAAAGAGTTCAAGCAGAGCAGCCGGGAAAAACTGATCCGTTCCAAACGGATTTCCACCGCCGCTTCCGGGGATCTGGTCTACCATGCGGATGATCCGGGAAAAGGATATACTGTTGAGTTCAATACTTTGCGCGGTCACCTTGCAGAGAGCGTGTTCGTGCCGAAAGTCGGAGAGGATCGTTATGAGCTCATCTACCGGACAGCGCATCCGAAACGGCAGGCGACCGGCAAGGTCATCATTGATCTCGGGGAAGCGCAACTTCCGCAGAAAGATACACCTCCTCCGGTCGGCGGAATTGATTTCTGGAAAGCCGATGCCATCCACGTTCCCCGGTCCCCGGTCCGGAACGTGATGCCGAATCCGAGCTTTGAACAGGGGGTCCGCTACTGGAAGTGGGTCGGCGGCGGAGCCCGCTACACCCCGGATGCAAAGCCGCGTTACGAGGTCGTTCCGCAGGGATGTTTCGGCAGAAACGCGCTTCTGATCCGGGATACCCAGCCCGGTGCTCCCGCTCTGATGAGTTTTCCGATTCCGCTGGAGAAAGATCAGGTATATACCCTCAGTTTTTATGCGAAGGCGGATCGGCCGCGGAACATCACCGTCTCGCTCTGCAGTGCGGCGCGGGGAGGCAAATTTGTCGGAAAGAACGGTCCATGGGGCGACACGTGGAATCCCGAATCCAAATTCCGCATTACTTCGGAATGGAAGCGCTATTCCAGAACCTTTACCGCCGATGCCGCCGGAGTCCAGATCGGACTGTTCGGCTGCGGGGGAAATACTCTGATTGACGGAATACAGATCGAAAAAGGGAAACAGCCGACGGAATTTACAGCCGCGCCCGTCGACGGCGTGTTTACGACCTCGAATCCGGATAACGATCTTGTCAAAGGCGCTCCCCTTGACGCCGGTTTCACGTTCACAGGCAAACCGGGGACAGCGGGAAGAGTGGATGTTTCCGTCAAAAACGCCTTCCGGGAAGTCCTCTGGTCCGGAATCGTCGATGTCCGGATCGGAAAAGAGGGAATTCAGAAAGTCAGACTGCCGATTCCGGCGGAATCGCTTGGGGAGGGCATTTTCGTCGTCCGTGCGGAATACCGGATCAGAAAGACCGCGCCCTATTGCGATTACTACCGCTTTTCCATCATGACCCCGCTGAAAAATCTGCATCCGACAAAGAATATTTTCGGAACTCTCGGGCATTACGACCGCATCTCCCGCGGAGAGGAACTCGCTCAGAAATACATGGACTGGGGATTCGGTTCCACCAGCTGGGGATACAATCATCAGCACAGGGGATTGCGGCCCGAACTGGAGAAAAAGTACCGGATTGCCAACATCGCCAATGTCGTGACGAATCAGGACCGGAACCTCGGACAGAATTACCGTCAGTGGAAAGCCATTTCCCCCGAACTGGAAAAACGGATCGAACAGGTCGCCTTTGAGAGTGCAAAGCAGTACGATCCCGTGCAGTATCCGGTCTGGGGATTCGGCAACGAGGAGGAGGGATCGTATCTGATCCGCAACAAAATGTTCGATGAATACTTCAAGGCACAGTCCGCCGCGGCAAGAGGCGTCAGACGGGCCAATCCGAAAGCGGTCATCATCCCGACCTGCGGAACATCCGGCTACTCTCTCATGCGCGGATACGATGCGATTGAGGGATATCTGAAAGCCGCGCAGAAACACGGATTCAGGTATGACGCGATCGCGGTCCATCCCTATGGCAATATCGACAAGGGCACGCTCTCGCAGAATGATCTCGATGAAGAGACCGCCCGTCTCATCGCCCAGATGAAAAAATACGGCTACGGCAAAGAGACCCCGATCTATTTCACGGAAATGTTCAACATTCCGGAAACTTATGTTCCCGCATGGGCGGCTGATACCGCCTACGATCATTATCAGGCGGGGAAACCCTCGTATGATTTCGGCAACCGGGAATTTATTCATG
>CALXMJ010000020.1 GCA_944389445.1 uncultured Victivallales bacterium
GTTCGAGGGCTCGTGGCTTCCGTATGAATTTCATCCCCAGCCGGAGATCGAAGTGCCCTTCGGACGCAACCGCAGCATGAACTTCCAGCTGGCATGGCGGAAAAAAGGCGGAGCCCGAACTTCTGCAAAATGCAAAGATGTGTTCGACATGGCTGCATTCGACTGGCCCGAGACGTATCTTGCCTGCGATGCCGCCGGGAATCCCGTGAAATCTCTTCCCTGCTTTGCCGCGCCGGGCGTGGTCAATGTGCTGAAAAAATGGGTCCGCCGGAAGCTGGCGGATCTGCAGGAGGGGGATGTGCTTGCTGTGACAAACGTCGTGCCGGTCTTCTGCACCTGCGCCGCGCATCAGGACCGGGCGAGAATGAAATTTCTGCCGCATCTCGATGTCTACGGGATCAACGAGTTCCGCCGCTGGGCGAACCGTCAGCTGGCTTTGAAGGGGGCGCAACTGGTGATCGTTCCGGCAAAGGACGTGAAACTGCCTTCCATCTGATTGTGGACATCTTGTCGTTTCGTAAAAGAAGCGGAGTTCTCTTCCTGCGAGGAGGGGAACTCCGTTTTTTTTTCCGTTGTTGATTTATGGAACTCCGGGGGACGAGTCCGGCGGAACGAAGGCGGAGACCGGGTGAACGGACTATGCCGGCATCTGCTGGCTGAGACAGTGCAGGGCGCCGCCTTCCAGAATGATGTCGAAACAGTCGATCATTTCCACTTTGTGGCGCGGGAAGCAGCGGGAGAGGATCTCGCAGGCTTTTGCGTCGTATTTGTCGTTCCGGTAGGAGGGCGCGAGAACGGCTCCGTTCAGGATCAGATAGTTCGTATAGGTGGCGGGGAGAACGGTTTCTCGCCAGCCTTCGGGTTCGATCGGATCGGGACAGGGAAGGGGGATGATCTCGAATTTTTCGCCTTTCAAATTGCAGTTCCGTTCCAGAATGCGGATGTTTTCGCGGAGAACTTCGCGATTGCGTCCGGAGGGGGTCTCGTCAACGGCGGCAAGGATGGCGTCGTCGCGGACGAAGCGGGCGAGAGTGTCGATGTGTCCGTCGGTATCGTCTCCGGCGAGTCCCTGTTTCAGCCAGAGGATGTTTTTTGCTCCGAGCGCCGCTTTCAGAATGGTCTCCATCTGTTCTTTTCCGATTCCGGGATTCCGGTTCGGATTGAGCAGAACCGTTTCCGTGGTCATGAGGTCGCCGAGGGCGTTGATCTCCAGCGCTCCGCCCTCGCAGACGATCGGAATGGAGAAGCGTTTCATCTTCAGTTCTTCCGCGAGGCGTCCGGGAACGGCGTTGTCGGCGTCCCACGGCGGGAATTTCCCGCCCCAGGCGTTGTAGGTGAAATCGATGATCGCGCGCTCTCCGGTGGCGGCGTTCCGGACAAAGACAGGTCCGTGGTCGCGGCACCAGACATCGTTCGTCCGGATGTCGAAGATCCGGACGTTGTTCATGATCGCATTGGCTTCGCAGAGCTCTTCCAGAATGGATTCCGCCGACGCGTTTCCGCGGAGAATGCAGACTTTTTCATAGCGGGAGATGGCGGCGGCAAACTTCGCAAAGATTTTCCGGATTTCCGGCATGGTCGCGGGCCAGGTGGCGGGATTGTGCGGCCAGCTCAGGAAGACTCCCTCCTGACGGCTCCACTCCGGCGGCATCGCGAATCCGTATTCCGAGGGGGAAAGAAAGTCAGTCATTGTATCTCCTCAGCAGATTCCGGTATGCGTCGATGCGTCGGTCGCGGAAGAAGGGCCACATCCGGCGGTGTTCCTCCATGGCGCGGAGGTCGCAGACGGCATAGAGAATTTCCTCGTTGTCCTGCGAGGCCTCCGCGATGCGTCTGCCGTAGAAGTCGCAGACGAACGAACTGCCCCAGAACCGGGTCTCCCCCTCCCGTCCGACCCGGTTCACTGCGGCGTAGTAGCATCCGTTGGCGACGGAATGGGAGACTTGCGCATTCAGCCAGGCTTCCCGCTGGAGCCTGGCAAGCTCTTCGGGTTCCGAGTCGATTCCGCCGATCGCCGTCGGACAGAAGATGATCTCGGCACCGTCGAGCGCCGTCAGCCGTGCCGATTCCGGATACCACTGGTCCCAGCAGATGATGACTCCGATTCTGCCGAACCGGGTCTGCCATGCGCGGAAGCCGAGATCGCCGGGAGTGAAGTAGAATTTCTCTTCAAATCCGGGGTCCTGCGGGATGTGCATTTTCCGGTATTTGCCGAGAAAGGAGCCGTCGGCGTCGATGATCGCCGCCGTGTTGTGACAGAGTCCGGGGGCGCGGCGCTCGAACAGCGACAGAATCAGGACCACCTGATATTTCCGGGCGATTTCAGAAAAGTGATCCGTGACCGGTCCCGGGACCGGTTCGGCGAGATCGAAGTTCGCCGGATCCTGATTCCGACAGAAATACGGGGTAAAACAGAGTTCCTGTGTACAGATGATGTTTGCGCCGTTTGCGGCGGCTTCCGCGATCCGTTTCTCATGTTCGGCGATGGATGACTCTCTGGTCTCGAACGCGCGGCTTTGCAAAAGGGCGATTTTGACGCTCATGGTTCCTCCTGTTGCATGTTGATCTTCGAACTATAACGCATCGGCACGGATTGTGCAAATCGAAAACGGAATTTTTCATCAAAAGGTCATTTTCCATTCTTTCGGGGAGATATGGCAAAAAGCGGATTGTATTGTTTTTCCCGCGAAAAATCCAGTCTATTCCGCTTGATTCTTTTCCGGTTGTATGGTTTAGTATTTAAAAAAAGGAGGATGAAAGGTCTTATGAGAATATTGAATTTCGGGTCGCTGAATATTGATCATGTTTACAATGTCGCCGATTTTGTAAAGCCGGGGGAGACGATCTCGGCGGAAAACTACTCCCGTTTCTGCGGAGGAAAGGGGCTGAATCAGTCGATTGCCCTGGCGCGGGCTGGTGCGGAGGTGCTTCATGCCGGGCGGATCGGTTCCGACGGACTTTTCCTGAAGGAGAAACTGGAATCTTCCGGCGTGGATTGCTCCCTTCTGGAAGTCGCTCCGGAGGAACCGACGGGACATGCGATGATTCAAGTCTCAGCAAAAGGCGAGAACTGCATCGTCCTTTTCGGCGGCGCCAACATGCGGATCTCGGAAGAACAGATTCTCCGTTCGATCCGTTCGATGGAGCGCGGCGATTTCCTGCTTCTCCAGAACGAGATCAGCCGTATGAGAGAGATCATGGAAGCCGCGGACAGAGCCGGACTGCGTATCTTTTTCAATCCC
Organism: uncultured Victivallales bacterium; assembly: GCA_944389445.1. Taxonomy (GTDB): domain Bacteria; phylum Verrucomicrobiota; class Lentisphaeria; order Victivallales; family UBA1829; genus UBA1829. The sequence continues at coordinate 3,243 of CALXMJ010000020.1, forward strand.
GCACCGATGAATGAACGTGTGTTTTCGTATCCGTTGGAACAGGTGGATACCTTTATAGTGAACGAGATTGAAGCCGCCGGTCTTGCCGGAGCCGATCCGGAGAGCGGACCGGAACAGGTGATCCGGTCCCTTCAGACAAAGTATCCTTCCGCCAATCTGCTGATGACTCTGGGGGCAAGCGGAGCCATGTATCTCGGGCGGACGGAAAAAAACGAGGTGTTTGTTCCCGCGTCGAACGTGGAGAAGGTGGTGGATACAACTGCCGCGGGCGATACGTTTATCGGCTATTTTCTGGCGGAGACGTCTGCCGGAGCTTCTCCGGAGCAGGCAATGAAAACGGCGGCTGCGGCATCCGGGCTCTGTGTCGGACGCCTCGGCGCGGCGGATTCCATTCCCTTCCGGCGTGAACTTGAGTGTATTTAACGCCGGAATTTGGAGTTCCGGATCAAGACGGAACAGAAAGAACTTTCGAAAGATTGTGATTTTTCCATTTTCAGTTTGACTTTTTCTTTTTCGCGGTTTATTATAGGGGAACACCAGAAAAAGAAAAGGAGGAGAGCAAATGAAGTTTTTGAGTGTAATTGCTGCAATTCTTTGTGCGGGAGCGGTTTGTGTTTCCGCAGCCGAGGTCAAGGTTTCCGGAATGGCGGCAGGAGTCAAGGTCGCAAAGATCACGCAGAATGCTAAAACCCGTACTTCCGGCGGACCGTTTGTCTTTACCAAGGTGCCTGATCAGTTGAAGGGCCTTCAGATCGTTACCATTACACGCGGAGCATTGAACAAGCCCGGCGCAGGATTCACGGTTACGATCGACCAGCCCGCAACGGTTTATCTCCTTGTGCATGACCGCGGTACTCCGACGATTCCCGCGGATTGGAAGAAAACTCCGATGAAAGTGCAGTGGAACGCCGGAGCTGATACCGTCTATGAAAAACAGGTCAAGGCCGGGAAAATCGAAGTTCCTGCGCACAATGGCAAGGATGGCGGCGGTAACTATGGTGTGCCCTCCGCGCTTGTCATCAAGCCCGCAAAATGATTTTCTGAGATCAGAATACAAGAAAGGCTGTCCAGTTCCGGACGGCCTTTTTTATGAGGAGAATCCATGAATATCAAGAAAAATGTTGTGTATCAGCCTGCTTACGGTGTGCGCGGACTGGGGGATTTGTATTTACCTGACAATCTTTCCGAACGGACACCTGCCGCTCTGACGATCCATGGGGGCGGCTGGTCCGCCATGGAAAAGTACAGTTTTGCCGGGGTCGCCGAATTCCTCTGCGGACTGGGTTTTGCCGTTTACAACATCCATTACCGTCTGTCGACCATTGCGCCTTGGCCGGCCTGCGGAGATGATTGTCTGGAGGCCGCAGATTTCTTTCTGAACGCGGATCTGCCGGAATTCCGGGGATTCGACCGGAGCCGTCTTTTTGTGGTCGGCGCCTCCGCCGGAGGGCATCTGGCGCTGATGACCGGGCTCCGTCTTCCGCCGGAACGGGTTTCCGGAATTGTATCCATCTCCGGAATCGACGATCCGAGGGAGGATTTGAAAATTGCTCCGGGCCGTTACACACAGCTCTTCGGGCATGCGCCGTCCGAGGCGGAGCTGGATGCCATCTCTCCTGCGAACTTTCTGACAAAACAGAGTCCGCCGATTCTCTGCACGCATGCTCTTTATGATACAGTCGTGCCGATTGAATCTGCGAAGGTTTTTGTTTCCGCCGTCGAGAAGAACGGTACGCGGATCGAGACCTATTATTATGACCGCAGCAACGACGGTCACTGCATCTGGATTCCCCGGAGCGATCCCCACAAACTGCATCGCGACATCGAAGAGCGGATCGAATCCTTTCTCCGGACTCTGAACTGATTCCGGCGATCTCCGGACGCAGGCCCCTCAGACTTTCCGGAGCGGGTGCGTTCGGAGGAATTCCTCACTTTCCCTGCGAAGAAGCGGTCGTGTGCCGTTTCAGCCGTTCCAGCAGATTTGAATCCGCTCCGGCATCCGGATAAGCCTTGAGTACGGCGGAGGGATCATACATGGAATCCGCATCCTGGGCTTTCGCTTTCCGGAAATCTGCAAGAGTTCGGTAGTGTACCGGACGGTAGAAATAGAGCTGGGATGTCTGCCGATTCGCTCTTCCGGTGTAATTTCCTGCACCGAACGAGGAGATGATCGTTCCGCAGTTCAGAAACAGATTGTTCCGGCTGGTGATGCTTCCTTTCTCATGAATGGCGAAGACCGTTCCGAATCCGATTGCGGTGCATCGTTCCATTGAAACCGATGCTGTGCCGGAGACAAGCACCGCCGTATTCGTTCCGGCGGTTCCCAGATTGACCAGCACGCAGTTTTTCAGGACAACCTTCGATTCCTTTTCCGCCGTGAGCGCATTTCCGTGCCGCACGCGGATGATGCAGTTTTCCAGAATGGCATCCGTATGATAGAATTGCACGTCGTTGCGGAAGACGTCGTCCTCTATGATGCAGTCGATGTAGCGAACGTTCGAGCGGCGCGTTTTTCCATCCGACGGCATTCCGACATCGACGATTCCGCCTCCGGCATTGCCGTGAAACCGGGAATTCCTCACAACGAGTTCCGAGGCGTGTGCACTGATCCCCTGATCCATGTTCCGCCTGCCTTCGACTCCTTCAAAAACGACTTTGCGCCAGGCGGAATCGAATCCGTCGCCGGGATAGTACTCCGCTTTGATGTTGCGGATTGTCACGTTATCCGCGCCCTCCACGCAGACTGCGTAATCTCCATGGGGCGTTTCGAGTTTGACGTCGGCGGGAGTTTTCCCCGGTTCCAGCCGGACGTGGAGTTTGTTGTGTTCCGGCGTTTTTTTCGCTCCGAACACTTTCGTAAGGACGTAGGAGTTCGGGACCAGTTCCGATTTCGACTTTTTCCACGGAAGGGGTTTCCCGTCTGCAAACACGATCGGGAAGCCGGACCAGTAGCCCTGCCTGTCCATGACCCATGCGTTATTGTTGAGTTGGAGAGTGTAGATGTCTCTGCCGGTTTTTGTCCATTCGGAGGCGGTGCGGTGACGAAGTCCGCTGAATCGCGCGCCGTGACCGTCCACGATCGTCGGCCTTCCGGGTTTTCCTGCAAGATGACGGTTCCTGCCTGAAAAGTGGATCGGTTCCGTATAAGGCTGTGGATTCGGCGTCAGGTGCAGGGTGTCGCCGGAAGCCAGCAGCTCCATGGCGTGGCGGATTGTCCGGACGGGTGAGGTCTTTGTGCCCGGGGCGTTGTCGTTTCCGTTTGCATTGTCCACATAGACCTCTTTCGCCGCAAGGCTGCCTGCGAGAAACAGCGGAAACAGAAGCAGAGCAAAACTTTTCATGATTTACTTTCCTTTCGTTCCGGGTTCAAGTGCGATTTCAAGATCATGAAGATCAATTCTGCCGCCGTAGGCGTTGACTCCGCCAAGGAAGAAGATCCGTTCCCCTTTGCGGACCGGGATATTTTTCAGAGCGATTTTGTCACGAATCGGTTTTTTCGGTGGATAGTTTCCGTCGAAGAGCAGCGAGGTTCCTTTTTCCACAGTGAAACGGATGTTCCCCTGTCCGGGAGAGTCGGATTTGAGCAGGCCGGAAACACTGACCAGGCCGTCGACCGGACTCTCCCACGCGATGATGTTGAGACTCTGCGGACGGAGGCTGAAGGATTCATAGCGGGTTCCGTCCGGATTGCTTCTGCGCAGGAGTTCTCCGCGTCCCTGCGGGTATTGCCGGAGACTGGCAAGCGGAGGAAAATGTCCCATCATGCCCTGTCCGTTGTTTTCGGGGCAGAGGAGATACTTGCCGTCGTGTGGAATCCGGCCGGCCGTTCCCTGTTTGTAAAGATAGTACCAGACGGGGGTGTCCCATGCATCGCGGTCAGGATTGAGCGAGTTGCCTCGCTTGTGAATATCGGAGAGTTTCCAGAGTGTTCCTGCGGTGTATTGGTGCTGGGGTTTGAGCGGATTGGTCTGCTGTTTCCATTCGTCGAGATTGTTGAGACCGTCGCGGTCGGGATCGGCGGCGGGATCGGCGGCGGTCGCGGTCGCCATCAGGGGAAATTTGCCGAACCAGTACATTTCGAACCAGTTCGGGAGACCGTCTGAGTCGAGGTCGCCGTATTCGCTGTAATAGAGGGGCTTGTCGTTCGGAAAGTCCCGTTTCCACTCCTTATCGAAGTTGCTGCCGAAGCAGACCATGCTGCAGTCTTCACGGAAGGGTTTGTCGGAAACCTGTTCCGGAGCCGTGACCTTCAGGACCGTTTGTTTTCCTGTTCCGCGCAGGAGTTCGGCGGAGACTTTCCCCGGCTTGAGGGGAAACTGTCTGTAAAACATGCCGGCCGGAGCCTGAAATTCTCCGTACCGGTCTACGCGGACTGTTCCCGGTTTCCGCAGAAGAGTCAGAACCTCGAGAACACCTTCGGTACGGCGGCGCTGCTGGAACGGGTACGATTCGCTGCCGTTCGCATTCCGGCGGAAGATCAGATGAATCGACTCCTCTTTGATTTCCGGTTTTCTGCCGAGTTTCCACCAGTCGATGAAGTAGCGGTTGACATTGAGAATGGTGTAGTTCGTGCTGTATCCCGGGGCGAGAACGGTGTCTTCCCCATAGTCGTTCCAGGTGGTGAACTGGATGAGCGTGGACTGGTTGTTCCGTGCGGATTCCCAGCGGTCGCGCAGGAGATCGAGTCCTTTTCCCGTGACAAGTCCTCCTCCCTTGTTGTTGTACTGAAAGAGGAGAGGTTCGCTCCATTCGGCTTTCCCCTGTTTCACGTTGTCCGCAATGAGTTTCCGGTATTCCGGCCAGTCCGCTCCGGTGAATGCGCCGACTGCATCGAAGTGTTTTCCCGCCCATCCTGCACAGGCGGCGAGAAGTTCCGGATTCCGTCGGTTGCGGAGTCCTTCGCGGTCAAAGCAGTAGTGGAGGAACAACGGAACGCCGACTGCTTTTTCCAGTTCCCGGTAGGCATCGGAACAGCGCTTCCATTTTTCGGGGCCTTCGGGCAGATTCCGGACCTCCTGCGGATAGTAGAGATCGCAGGAACCGTAGCCGAAAATCAGAATTTTACCGTTTCTTCGCGCCAGATTCGGACTCTTGCCATGTTCTTTCACCAGGTAGCGCACGGTGTCCGTAATCTGTTTTCTGAGATCCCCGGGAACTTTGCCGCGCGGATGGCAGGCGGGATCAAGACAGATGGTCAGAAAGAAAGGAACCTTCATGCGTTCCGCCGCGCGGATGAGATGTCCGAGAACCTGTTTGGCGCCGTCGCCGCCAGCCCAGGCATCAATGGCGAATCCGTCGATACCGCCCCGCATGGCGCGCCGGATCTCAAGCTCCGCGCTCTCTTCCGGGGAGAGGTCGCGGTCCTGCGGAGTGAGGGCGAAGTTTGTGAACCGGCCACCGATGCGGTCCACCATGTTTCCCTTGTCGTGCCGGACGCGCGGCGTGTCATTGCGCATGTGATTCTGAATGGGACCGTATCCGGCGGGAAAGCAGCCCATGTAATGCGCAAAGATGGTTTTTTCCGCGGCAGATGCGCCTGCCGCCAGAAGCGCCAGAGTGATTGCGGAGAGAATTCGTTTCATTGCGAAGCCTTTCTGTTGATGATGTTATCGCATGGGTGAATAATACTCGTCGGGAAAGAGAATGACCTGCATCAAGGAAACGGAAGCGGCATGTCCATCGGCGAAGCTCATGACGGCGCGTTCGCCATGAACCTTGAACGTGCCACCCTGTCCAGCGGTCGAGACATTGGCACCATGCCAGAAACCGAGATCGTCAACCCCGCTTCCCGTTGCCAGTTCCGATCCGTATTTGGAGAGCGTTTCATTGCGGGAATAGGGATTGAAACTGAACATCCCGGTATAGTTGTTGTTCCGTGCGCCCCGCGTATCGGAAGCATACGGCGTGACGGAGGGCCGTTTCAGCTGGCCGGTCCGGTAACGGATGGTTTTCCCGTCCACTGTTTTGCGGAAATGAAGATGCAGTCCGGTCGTGATGCCGTCCTGATCCCTGCTGTAGCCGCGGAAGGCACCGGGATCCGTTTCGATTTTGTGATGAAAATCCCGCGCGCTGCAGGCCGCAAGACGATTGATCGTCCCGGCGGGAAGATAGGCATAGTAATACCAGCTTTCCCAGAAACAGTCGGAATTGTCCGGATACCAGTCTCCCCGGGCTCCCTGAAGATAATCGTCGAAATCGGAGGAATAGGCCGAGAGAATGAGTCCGAGCTGTTTCTTTCTGGAGAGACAGTCCGCCTCCATTCCTTTTGACCGGGCCGATTTCAGCGCAGGAAGCAGGATGGATACCAGAATCGCAATGATTGCTATTACGACCAGCAGTTCGATGATTGTGAAATTTTTTTTCTCTCTCAGCATGTTTCTCCCTCCCGGAATGTTGCATGAATGAGTTTTGGTGTCCATGGTTCTCCTTTTATTTTGGCAAGCAGGTTTTCTACGGACTGTTTTGCAAAATCGCTGATTTTCACTTCCATGGCAGAGGGTTTCAAATGGGTGAAGGGAGGCAGTTCCCTGTTCAGATGAGTGAGGATAGCGAGTTCGCGCGGTACCTCGATTTTCTGTTCCATGACAGCATACCAGACTCCGGCGAAGAGCGTATCCATTCCGATCAGCAGTGCATCCGGTCTGCGGGGACGAGACCAGAGTTCCCGGAAAGCCTTGTATCCGGATTCGAGATAGTGGTGTTCCGTGAGAATCGTTTGAAGTTCCATTTTGTCGCGGAGTCCGGCTGGAAGGGCGCTCCCGAGTTCGGAGATCATCTTTTCCTGGATGGCGGCATCGCGGCGGAGGCGCGGGAGGATCAGGGCGATGCGGCGGTAGCCCTTTTCCGCGAGAACCGCATCAGCATTCCGGAGCATCGCATTGACGTCGATGTTGATTCCGTCCGCCTTCGGCAGGGGGCACTCCTTCCGGACGTATTCCCCGATACTGGTGTCTTCGGTACAGAATTCAAGGATGCCGCCGAGTTCACCGCTTTCCACCGTTTTCCGGAGGTCGAATTCTGCGGTATCGGCGGAGTCATTGGTGCCCGCCATGAAAATTTTGTATTTCCACCCTTTTGCCGCAATGCAGAGGAGCAGTTCGCTGAGAAAATCCGTGAAGAACGCCAGTTCGTGTCTCTGGAAGATACACTGGGAGAAAACAATTCCGATTGTGTTGCCCTTGTAGAGCGCGCGGACGAAGGTGCCTTTCCGCCGGGTCCGGGTGATGAGTCCTTTTCCCGCCAGAATGGAAAGACTCTGCTGAATGGTGTCCGGAGTGACCTGAAACTGCCTAGCCAGCGCATTCGTTGCGGGAAGCCGTTCGCCCGGCAACATTCCGCCCGAGCGGATTTCCGTCTCAAAATAGGTGGCGATCTGTCGGTAATAGGCATCGTTTTTTTTCAAGTTCATGGGGCGTCTCTGATTTATTATACGGCATTATACGTTTTGTATAATTATACCTTATTATTTGTGATTTGTCAACCCCCTTTCTTGAGAATGAGAGATGATTTTTCCAAAAAAAAAGCCATCCGCTGAAAGACGGCGAGCGGATGGCGTTGGAGGCTGAATGAAGTCAGAGATCGCGGTCGGAAGCGTAGTCCCCGCTTCCTGCGGCGAGATATCCTCCGCTTTTTCCTTCGGGATCGTCTGTGAACCAGAAGGAATAGAGGTCTCCGTTCTCCATGGTGAAGCGGAGGCGGATGGGAGAGGTTTCCGGGAGGGTATCCCGGGTTTTCCAGCGGATCTGTGCGGAGGTCGAGTCACCGCGGAAGGGAACGGTTTCCACGACCGAGTATCCGGGAACGGGACGGCTTTCCCGGTCGAGCACTTCGATCCGGAGGGATTCCGCCGCGGCATTGATCCGGAGAAAACGTCCGTTGGGGATCATCGGACGGGTGATGAGAATGCCTTCCGTATCGGTATGAAGCGAGGCAAACCCGTCGCGGCGGAGTTCGGCGAATCCGGTCGAAGCTCCCGCGTACATGGCGTAGGCGCCACGGCTGGAGGAGCCTTTTTCTCCGGGACCGAGTTTGGATTTCGCACTGAATCCGGCGTGATAGAAGCGGAGTTTGTCGCGGAATGTGAGACAGATTCCGCCGGCGGCATGGAGATATCCGCGGTTCCAGTCGCCTTTTTTCCGGGTGCAGCGCAGGATCGGGATTCGTTCCTCCGGGCGCGACCAGTGATAGCCGTCGCGGCTGAAGGCCGGGTGCAGATCGATCCGTTTCGGACATGCCAGCAGTTCACAGTTGTTGTTTTCCGGTCCGTGGAAGATGGCGAAGAGTCCGAGCATCAGACTTTCGTATGGTGCGGCGTTCAGATCGTAGAGCTGGGGCTGGAATTGCGTCTCTTCTTCGAAGGGATCGAGTTCATCGGCTCTTGCCCAGGGGATCATGTCGGGATCGGGATAGTCCGGGTTCAGGATATCCGGCTGTCTCTGTTTCCAGGGGGGGGCGATGAATTCGCTGCGCGGAAGCCAGGCGCGGGCGCGTCCCGTTTCCGGAAAACCGCATCGAACGCTGAAGATCCACTGTTTGCGGAACGGATCATGGAAGAAACTGGAATTGTCGCCGCAGTCGCCGGTGAATTCGCGGAAATTCCAGTGAATGCCGTCGGCGGAGGTGCGGAGTTCGCCGTTCTCGCCATTCGGATGACGGAAGAAGAGGAACATTTTCCAGCGTTCCTCTTCCTTGTCGGCGTGTTGATCGAGCCAGACCAGACAGCCGTCGCGCTCATAGCCCGGACGCGGCGGAATCACGAGATTCGTGTGTCCGACGATTCCCAGATCCGGACGTTCCCAGTGGATGCCGTCGCGGCTGACCGCCAGCGCCGTTCCGTGGAACCAGCCCGCGTGATAATAGAATTTATAGAGCTTGTCCTGCGGATCGTACCAGAGACCGTCGTTGAACGGAGCCGCCATTGGCGCTTCGCCGTGATCCAGCTCGATTTCCGTTTCCGGTTCCAGTACGGGATTGTATGCGTACTCTTCCGCCGGATGCCAGATGCGGCGGAACGTATTCCATTCGATCAGGTAATCATCCACGAAAAGCTGGCGCCCCTGTTCGAGCTTCACTTCGTCTTCCTTCGATTCCAGATAGGGAACCGGAAGGACCGTTCTTGCTGTCGGATCGAAATCCGCCTTGAAATGGACACTCATGAAAATCTCCTTGTTTTTCGTTTTTCAGGTTGCGATTTCTCTTCCGGAATATTATATTCCGAAAAACGTCTGCCATGAAGATGAAAAAAACGTATTTTATATAGAAAATCGACACTATGGACAGAAAATCCCCTTTCGGAGACGAGCGCTGGATTGATTTGAGCGGATACGCCGCATCTCTGGACCGCGCCGCATTGGAACTGGTTGCGGAGAATCCGATGCGCGTGCTCTCCTGTTCGTACTGGGAGAATCATGATCCGTGGTTTGTGACACGCCGCAGACTGATGGACAATTTCTGTCTTTTTGTGCTGGAAGGCTCCCTGAAATTATGTCTGGATCACGCGGAATATCTTCTGCGGCCCGGCGATTGCTTCCTGCTCGGGACGGAGATGTTTCATGCGTTCGGTCTTCCGGAGGGCGAAACTCAGGTGAAGCATTTTATTCTGCATACACTTCCCGGCCGATTTTCGCTGGACAATCCGGTGGATCGCCTGAAGTCTCCGTGCCATCGGTTTCCGCTTGATGCGGGTGAGAAAGAAAATCTGAAGCGGGTGATCGGGGAAACGCAGTCCGGGGGTAGTGTCGGGTTGCGTTACTGGGAGCTGCTTCTGAACCGTCTGCTTTTTGATCTTGCCCTGAGCGGAGAGATCGTTTCCGCAACGAGAGGGGAGGGGAATCCCCGGTTAGTCGCAGCAGTGCGGATTCTGGAGGCCAATTTCCGGAATTCGGTCGGAGTGGCGGATATCGCCGCGTCAGCGGGAATCCGGGAGGTGCGGTGCCGTCAGCTTTTCCGCCGCTGTGCCGGATTGACTCCGTCGGAATATCTCGGACGGCTCCGGTTGCGCCATGCCGCCCGGATGCTTCTGGAAACCTCGCTCAGCGTGAAGGAAATTGCCCTGCAAAGCGGCTTTTCAAGTGAATGTTACTTCTGTTACGCCTTCCGGAAACATCTGAACTGTACGCCGGAAACGTATCGGATGCTGCGGTTTTGAAGCGGTTTCCCCGGAATCTGAGAAGCTAAAAAAAATCCCCTTCGCCGGAGCCGGTGAGCTCTCAGGAAGGGGGAGGTTGTTTCGGAAAAATCCGGATCAGGAGAGAGTCAGTTTTTCTCCTGCGCGGAGCTGTTTTTCCACATTGCCGGAGGGAGTGCGGAAGAGGAACGAGCCATCATGCCCGGCGGTGATTTCCGCAAGGAAGTCTGCCGCGCCGGGAGCGTTCCACTTGAGGTTGATTGTCAGATCCCCCTGAGCGCGCAGTCCGGTGATGCGTCCCGAGGTCCAGGCGGAGGGAAGCGCGGGGAAGAGCTCCACGATCGTTTCCCCTTCCGGAGTTTTCCTGTGACTCTGGACAAACATTTCTCCGATGGCCGCTGTGACGCCGAAATTGCCGTCGATCTGGAACGGCGGATGCGCATCAAAGAGATTCGGATAGACTCCGCCGCCGGCAACGTAGTCCGGCGTGCCCTTCGGGAAGACGGGAGTCAGCAGATTCCGGATGACCCGGCAGGCGTGATCGCCGTCGAGGAAGCGTGCCCAGAGAGCGCCTCTCCATCCCATGGCCCATCCGGTGCTCAGATCGCCGCGGCGTTCCAGCGAGACTCTGGCGGCGTCATAATATTACCGGTTGAGCTCCGGAGTGAAGTCCGCACACGGATAGACTCCGTAGAGGTGGGAGACATGGCGGTGATGGATTTCCGCCTCCTGGAAGTCCTCTCCGAATTCGAGCAGCTGGCCTTCTGTGCCGATGGAAGGTTTCCGGAGCTTCGGCAGTGCTTCCCGGATTTTCTGGACGAAATCATCCTCCGTGGAGAGAATCTTCGCACAGTCCAGGACACTTTCAAAGGTTTCCTTGATGATGGACATATCCATCATCGAGCCGGAAGCGGCAGCGGCGGCTTCCCCGGTTGCCGGATCAATGAAATTGTTTTCCGGTGAAGTGGAAGGACAGGTTTCCAGCACCCCGTTGTGATTCTGCAGAAGACCGAGGAAAAATTCCGCGGCACCGCGGATGACCGGTTCGAAATGCGCAAGGAACTCCTTGTCCAGAGAGTATCTGTAATGATCCATCAGATGACGGCAGAGCCAGCCGCCGCAGACCGGCCAGAAGAGCCACTGAGCCCGTCCGGTGGCCGTGGAGCAGTAGCGCCAGAGATCCGAATTGTGATGGAGGCACCAGCCGGAAAGATGATAGAGTTCCCGTGCCGCATCCTTACCCTTTTCGGAGAGATCCCGGATGAACTGGAAGAGCGGTTCCGCGCAGTCGGCAAGATTGGTGTTCTCGGCTGGCCAGTAGTTCATTTCCGTATTGATGTTTGTGGTATAGTTGCAGCCCCAGGGCGGGAAGAGCAGCGGATTCCAGATGCCCTGAAGATTCGTTGCCTGCGTTCCCGGACGGGAGGAGGCGATCATCAGATATCTTCCATAGTTGTAGAGCAGTGCCGCCAGCGAGGGCGCGAAAACCTCCCGGTTCCGTTCTGCCGCAAGACGTTCCGGAATACTTTTCTCGTCGCCGGGCTGTTCCGGAAATTCCAGAACGGATTTTCCGGCAAGAGCCCGGTAGTCTTCGATATGCTGCCGTTTCAGCGCTTCGAATCCGAGTGTTTCCGCATTGTCCAGATCGGAAGCCGCTAGTGCTTTCCAGTCGATTCCGCTCATTTCCGGCATGGTGTTCCAGTTTTTGAAATTGGTGCGGATGGAAAGAAGCAGCGTGACAGAATCCGCTCCCTCGATTTTCAGGACTCCGTTTTCCGAGAGGAGGGTTCCTCCGTCCGCCAAAGCTCTCAGCTGCATGCGGTAAGAGATTCCGGTACGGCCCTGTTCATCTTTCCAGATGATCTGATCCCGGCGGTCGTAGACGGGACATTCTCCGTCGAAAACGATATCCCTGCCGAGAGAGGCCGCCTGTCCGTGAATCTGCGATGCGAATTCCGCTTCGAAGTTCACCGCTCCCGGCGTTGCGGCGGTGATCCGGCAGACAATGGCCTGTGCCGGGAACGAGGCGAACGCCTCCCGCTGGAACGTGACTCCTCCCGCTGAGTATTTCATGGAGAAAAGAGCGGTAGAAAGATCAAGCTCTCTCTGATAGTTCTCTATGGGGCCCGCATGACGGAAGCGGAGATTCAGATCGCCGGCGGGCAGATAGCTCTGGGAGTCATGATCGCCCATGTGCGTGGAGATGAAGGTGTTGGCTTCTGAAAATTTCCGTTCGGCGATCAGGCGCCTGGCTTCCGGAAGAGACTGGAAAAACTCTTTGCAGTAAAGGTTTTCCGGCCGTCCCGACCAGAGGGTGTCTTCGTTGAGAGCGAGCTTTTCCTGTTCCGCTCCTCCGTAAACCATGGCGCCGAGACGTCCGTTTCCGATGGGCAGGGCGGCTTCCCAGTATGGTGCCGCTTCCCGGTAAAAGAGAACTTGAGATGTTTTCATGAATAAAGAAATCCTTTTTTGTTTTGGATGTCAGGCCTTGATTCAAAATTCCGGAGTCAGGCACTTGACCGGCTGGAACGGATCTTTTTCGGCGACCGCCAGTTCCAGAGTCGTCTGCGGCCAGTTGACCGGATTCCGGACAAGAATAAGACGGTTGATGCCTTTTTGAGCTTTAACCGGAAGTTTGTTTTTCAGTTTCGGCAGTTTTTTCCCGTTCAGCCATGCTTCCCGGAAGTGATTCGGGGAACAGAAGAGCAGATAGTTTTTCCCTTCTTTCGGAGAATCAAAGTCGAGAGCAATGAGCTGATTTCCTTTTTTCTGCTTGAAGAGTTCGCGAGTCTCATTGATCCATTTTTTGTCGGTGCTGAAGGCATTGAGAATATAGCTTTTGACTCCTTGACGATCCGCCTGTTTTCGCCAGATTTCCATGGATTTTGTTCCGACGGATTCCAGTTTTTTCCCGGGAACGGAGAGGCGGGCAAGAAGGTCGTTCGTGATGGTTTCCTGCGGGACGGGCCCCAGAAAAACCGCCGTATCTCTGGCGCACGGGAAGGGAATGAGGGCTTGTTTGACTTCCGCTGCCGCATAAATCCGCTGAGGTTTGCCGTCCATGAGAAAGTCGCACTGGAGAACATAGAGATGGCTGCCTTCGCTGAAATTCGGATCGGGATGTTTGTCTTCGGCGGGAGGTGTGAAGAGAAACGTATCCCGGCTGCCCGGCAGGATTTCCCAGGTTCTCATGGACCGTACCGGCGTTTTCCACTGCATCGGGAAGTAGATGGTTTTATTGATCTGGCGGAGAGGCATCCGGGAGCGGTTGAGGAGAAAACCCTGAAGCTGCTGTTTGGAATCGTTCCAGTGAAGCCCGACGGAGAGTCCCGGGAACTTTTTCGATTCGAAAATCGCCGCAGTCAGAGGCAGATTGGCGGAGTTTTTGATCAGTTCCACATATTGCGGAGTCTGGCGGTCTTTGTCATGCGGCAGTTTGTAGAGATTTCTGCCCGCGGGTGAGAGCGGTTCCGCGGCCTTGACGGAAACCGGCGTTTCCGAAAATTTCAGACTGAGAGGTATCTCCGAGCCGAGATGATGCGGCGTGATCCGGCGGATCGTGTAGATGACCGTATCTCCATTCCGTTTGACGGAGACAATTTTACTGTGGAGAAATTGATAACGGTATGCGGCGTATTCATTTTCGTTGCAGTACCACCATTTCGGATTGTGTCCGTATTTCGTGAAAATCCGGTCCAGTTCCTTGAATCCCTGATCGTCCTGCCAGGTATGGACCCCGAGCGTGATGTGCGGGTTGGAGGGATTCCGGCTGAGTTTTTCCAGCTGTCTTTTCAATCCTTTTTCGAAACGTTCCATGGAGGGATTTTTATCGTTCGCGTCGAATAGATTGGTTGCGAAACAGGTTCCGGCGGGAAGATTGTATCGTTTTTCGTTGTCGTTCCAGAATTCCGGGTTGGAAAGATAACCGCACCGTTGAATGGTCTGACCGACGACAGATGCGGTCTGGTTTTCGATCCGGCTTCCCAGTGTGCACCCGGGAAGAACAAAGGCGACAACGCATGTGTTGAGATTCGATTCCAGTTCCGGACGGATCAGCATCATCTGCCGGAACGCTTCGTTCGGGATCAGAATCGGCAGGGATGGATGTGAAATCGTATGGCTGCCGATCGCACAGCCGTTTTCCAGCAGTTTTCCCGCGATTTTCTGGTAATACTCTCTGTTCCAGGGACGTGTCAGGAAAAAGGTTCCCTTCATGCCGTGTTTTTTGAGAAGCTGTGCCATTTTCAGATGACGGTCGTTGACATCGTCCCATCGGGTGGAGAAGGCTAGCTCCTGTTCATCCGGGAGAGCCGGGAAGGTGAGTTTTGCCTTTTCCGCCGCTTCCGGGGAGGCGTATTTCACCGTGACGGTCTGGAGATATTCCGGAAATCCAAGCGGATTTTCCGGCTGGAGAAAATGATGTTCATATTTTCTGCTCTCTTCGGGGGTCCAGTCCGTATCCGGTTTCGCCGCAAGCGTGAATGAGAGCGCGGCGGCGGAGAGCAGCAGTATCCGTCTGTAAAACAATGTCATAGAATTCTCCTTTCCTGAACAAATTAATTTGCCGCATGCTGGTACCATAATGAAGAGAAGAGGATTTTTCAATCCGGATTTTACTTTTTCCGGGAGAAATGTATATTATTTTATTCCGGTGTTTTGATATTCTGATTCTTCAAAGAGGTTTGCCATGCGGTTCGACTTGCGGGACAATTGCAGATTCCTTCACGGATGTGTTGCGCTGGAGACTAAGGAAAAAGGGCTCCAGCTGCATCGTTTAACTCCTTCTCTGCAGGAGATTTTCTGTTGCACGGAGCATCGCTGGATTCGTGCGCTTTGTCCTTCCGGGATCCGGATTCTGCTGAAAACGGACTCCGCGAAGCTGAGGCTCCCTGTCGTGTTCGGCAGAATTGCCCGACCGGTTTTTGCGTTCAGCGTATGGGTCGATGGGATGGAAACGGCGTATTCCCGTGATGGGGATGTGCTTGAGCTGGCCCTTGACGGGAAAATGCATCAGGTGGAAATTGCGCTTCCGCATCTGGTGGAATGTTTTGTCGGGGCGCTTGAGGCTGAGGATGGCGCGCGGGTGGAGCCCGTTCCCAGAAAGGAGCGGACGATGCTGTTCATCGGAGATTCCATTATGCAGGGAATGACGGTGTCGCGTCCGTCGCTGGCGTATGCGG
>CALXMJ010000021.1 GCA_944389445.1 uncultured Victivallales bacterium
ACGTCTTTCAGCTCCGTGATCCGATAGGTTTTCCCGTCTGCTTCGACGTAAACGATCATGCCGAGCCACGGCGAATCAATCGCCTCAAGCGCGGCGGTATCCGCCACGGTCAGTCCCGCGATCGGAGCGGTTCCCGGCGTTGCGAGTTTTATCGGTTTTGCAAGATCTATCGAGTCTGCCATATCAATTTTCCTCCACTTTGATGAATGTTTCTCCGCTGACAAGGCGGATTTCCCCGTAGACGAGGTACTGTTTTTCGTTGAGCGTGATTTCCGTTCCGTTTGCTCCGGATCCGGAAACGCCGCCTTTGTTTTCTTCGAATTCGAGCCAGCCGGAAATGCCGTCGAACTTGAGAGCCTTCAGATTTGCCTCTTTCGGCAGCAGGACGAAATCCATGTCGCCGGGCGATGCATCGCCGAGCGAGGTCTTGTCGAGTGTGGCTGCGGGTGCACTGGTGACGGTCTCCGCGTTCAGCATTGCTTCCGTGATGTCCGTGACTTTGTAAATTTCACTTGTCGATGCGACATGACCGAGATACATGATCAGCTGTTTTGCTATGTTCAGTTCAACGCTGATCTGCATTGTCGCCCCCTCCGCGGATGCGGTGAAGACCAGCGATGCGGTTCCTTCCGCGCTTGGCGTTCCGGAAATGGTTTTTCCGTTCAGGGAAAGTCCTGCCGGAAGCGTCCCGGAGGTCAGTTCGATTTCGACGGCGGACCCATTCGAGGCGATTGCGTCGAAGGTCAGCGAGAAGGTTCTTCCGACGGACAGGGTTTCGTTGTATTCCTGTGTGCCGGAGATGGTCACGCTTCCGAGCGCCTGCACCGCGACGGCGACCCACTGTCCATTCTGGCGACAGTAGAATTTTCCGTCCATCGGCGCTTCCTCCATCGTGTTCCGCACGGCGCTGATCCAGGAGTTGTAATCTAGGATTCCCCCGCTGTTCAAATATTCCTGATACTGCGTGATTCCTCCGACGCCCTGTGCGAATCGGACGCGTCCTCCGGATGAAACGTCGAGGTTTCCGAAATAGACAATGGTATGATTCTCTTCATAACAGGTTCGGATGGCGCAGGTGTCGGGTGTTCCGGGTTCTCCTGCGATGGGCAGAACTTTTCCTGCGCCGTCGCTGAGATAGAGTTCAACCTGTGCGATCGGCCTGACACCGTCAAGTACGAGGGCACCTCCATAGATTTCTGCGTCCGTGAAAATATGATCGGGAACGATGGTGGCGTTTTCTCCCCGTGCTCCCTGCGGACCCGGCTCTCCCTGTTCTCCCTGCGGCCCCTGAATTCCCAGATAAAGACGGACTCCTGCGGACCAGTCGCCGAGATCGTCCGATTTCTTCTGATACCAGCATTGATAGTGGCGTCCATCCGTTTCATCCGTGAGCAGGTCGGTCGCCAGGAAAATGAAATTGGCTTCCGCAGCGTCATAGATGTGGCGACGGGCAAAGATGTCTGTTTTATCGATCCGGAGACCTTGCCCAGCGGGTCCCTGCGGCCCTGTTTCGCCTTGCTTTCCCTCGTCGCCTTTGGCTCCGGGCGCGCCGTCTTTGCCATCGACGCCATTTTGTCCGTCTCTGCCGTCCTTTCCGGCGGGGCCCTGAAGCGTTGTGATGTGTACCGGTGCCGTCCATGCGTCTGCGAGATACCAGTAGAGATCGCCGGAATCGGAATCACAGAAACAGAATCCGTTTTCCGGATTTTCGGGCCTTTCGGCAAGAGGGGCGACCATTCCCGGCTCCACGACTCGTCCGTCGACTCCATAGGGGATCGGCTGCCAGGCGGAAGCTTCTCCGTTTTCTCCGTGCCGGACCCGTTGGAATTTGTCAATATGGATTGCAAAGTCGGAATGAGCTTCGATGCCGTCCGTGGAATATTCATAGATCAGCGGACGGCTGACAAGTGCTTCCAGTTCTGTTTTTTCGACCAGTCCGGATTCCGGCGCTTCCGGCGGTTCTCCACCTTCGGGATCGACGACCGCGGAAGCTGTGATGCCGATGCGGAGATAAATCTGCTTGACACCATCAGCATCATATCCCCAGAGTTCGAAATAGGCCGGGAGATTGTCCTGCCCGTCGACTGCCGCAAGAAATGTGGTCGTATTCGCATCAAGCTGTACGCGGACAATTCCCTCGGCAAGCCTGCTGCGGTCGATTTTTTCATTGAGGGTGCGGCACATGACTTCGGTTGACGAGAGCAGATCGCTGTCAACCGCGGCGCGCCAGCTCGGGACTCCGCTTAAATCAAGCGGAACGTTTTCTCCGTCCACGAGATGGATTTCCCATACCGGCTGTTCCTTGTAGCTGATTTGAGGCCGCCCTGTGACGCGGGCGCCTGTCGCATCGACACGCAGCTGTCGTGTCATGTCATAATAGAGATCCATTTATTCACCGTCCTTGTTTGTAAAGTGAAAGATTGCTGAGAAGTCCGCACAGCAGAAGATTCCGCGTGCGGTGAATCCGAATGTTTCCGTTTTTCCTTTTACGGGAACCCGTGTATGATCCGGCATTCCGGGAAGCGTCCAGCCTGTTGAGAAATTGCCTTCGCTGTCTGTGTACAGGATGTTCAATCCGCGGATCAGCCCGGTTCCATAGGCGTCGAAATCCTCCGGATCGCCATTAGGGGAATCTATGGAGAGATAAAGGCGGATGTCCGCTTCTTTGAGTTCATCCGGGATGATTGCGGAAAGATTTCCGCACTGATAGACATCCGCACAGTAGGAACCTTCCTTCCATCCGTGGTCGGGACCCCAGATCGTTGTTGTCGTCCGGGAGATGGATGCGTTTTTCACAGGTCCCTGCGGAGATGCTCCGGACATTGCCGCCTGGATTGCCGCTTCCGGACTCATGGGTTCGCCCGTGTGTTCCGATCCGCTCAGACAGAAACACTGGTACTCAATCTGCGCAAATTTGAGCAGGTTGATCATCCGGTAGCGCTGGAGTGCCCATTCCACCGGCCATTCCGGGAGCATCTGTTCCCTTTCCGGATCAATAAGCGTTTCCTCCAGCGCTTCACAGAGTGATTCGATTGTCCAGAAGGGAATTTCCGTCAGCTGTTCAAAGTCGGCTGCGAGATGGTTGACGTAATGTCCGGAAACCTCCCGGAGACAGCGGTCGAACAGAATTGCCGCGTCGCGGCCGCCGGAGCAGGAGGCGAGGGGATGGGGGCGGTACTGGTTTTCCTCTTCCATCGTCTCCCCGGTGTCCGGATTGACTGGAGCCCGGGTGTAGATTTTCCTGCGTTCCCAGAGCGCTTCGCACAGACCAGCGTAAGGGAGTTCCAGCGGCAGAAACTCCATCTTCGGAAAGCCATAACTATTCCAGTTTTCATCATTGTTCATCGAACCCACCTCCCGGAGACTTCAATATCGCCATTTTCCCAGATTTGAGAGACCGTGCAGGTATCGTTTTCATCGCAGGCGACCTCCGCGATCCGGAGGATCCAGCGTTTCGGATCCGAGTCTTCCGGAAGTGATTCCTCAAAGTAGATGTCAATTGTGTAGGAGCCTTTACCATCTTCCGATTCGCTGTCTTCATAGAGAACTTCGGCATAGACAATACCGCTTTTCACATCCCATGAGCGGACTTCGACCGCTTGCAGGAGTGAGCCGACCCGGATGTATCCGGCGCAGGCGGAGTTTTCGTTCTGTCCGTCGCGACAGCGGACCAGCTGTTTATCTTCCTCCTGGATGAGTTCGACCGTAAAGGGTCCGTCGTATTCATCCGATCCGGGGGAAACTCCGCTGCCGCTCCCGGAGCCCGTGGCGGAAACGACTGTTCCGGAAGGGTATCTGGCAATTGAGATTCCGCTGCCGGCAACCGGCGTAAGACGGTTGACTTCCCGGATCGGTTCGTTGATTTTCCGTTTGACTTCCAGCGGATGGATTGTCGAGAGCAAGTCCATGATTTGCTTTTCTCCTTTCTGCTTATTCGCTGTACAGATCGGTGTCCCATCCGCCGGGCCCGGAGAGCGTGTAGGAAAAACTGGCGAGCCAGTATTTCCCGGTATATTGAACGCTGGCGCTGTCGCATTTCCAGGTTCTTCCGCCGCTTGCATCGACTCCGCTTGTGAAGGGGGTGACGATCATGTTCATCCGTTTTCCGACCATATCGACCGCGGCTTTGAAACTCTGATAGCGAGCGGATTCTGTCATTGTGAAGGTCGGGTAGTCGATGGATTCGATTCCGGGCTTAACGGGGTCTTTCAGAACATGCCAGCGGAGTTTCCCGGTGGCGGGCGCTTCGCCGATGTTCTTGCACCACTGGTATTTCTGGGAAAGATCCGAGGAGAGAACAACCGTTTTGGCGCTTGCCCACCAGGATGGCAGATCATTCACGTTCGGTGCCGCCATCAGATAGTGGTTCCAGCAGGTGCGGTAATTGACGCATTTTTCGATCGGCAGAGAGAGAATTGAGCCGCTGAGAGTGGCGCTGCGTTTCCCGTAGGCGGTATCGGGCGGTTCAATGCCGCTTCCATCGGAATTCGCCTGATACTTGAGTTCAAGTTCATGGAAGCCGTCGACCGGCTTCATTGCGTTGGAGACCAGAATGCCGAAGTCGGAAAATTCCCCGATGGGATGTTCCGACTGCAGTTCGGCAATCTCGTCCTGCCCCCCGTAATACACGATACTGTAAACGCTGCCGTTCTGCGACCGTTCCAGTGTCGGATAACCGAATTTGATCTGAATCATGCCATGTTTTCCTTTCAGTTGTTCATATAGAAATCCTTGATCTGGGTCAGAATCAGGTTGGTTTCTTTTTGTGTTGCGAGAAGTTTCTGATTGATTCCGTTCGGATCCGGTTTTGCTGCTCCGCCGAGGAATCCGCCGCGGGCGGTGAGTTCGTTGCTTTTGATTTCCATGCCGGCAAGATCAAGTGGATTCCGGGAATCCAGACGATGGGAGAGATTGACATATTTTTCAATTCTCTGCCGCTCTTTGTCGGAGAGCTTGTCCCCTTTGATTCTTTCAGCTTCTTCCAAAGCATTGTTCAGTTCGGACTCTTTTGACATGCCCACGGAGCGGAATGCATTGTCCCGCAATTCGTTTCTCTGATTTTTCCCCAGAGACTCCAGGGCAACTTCTCCATCGCGTTTTTTTCTATGTTTCTGAAGAGTCTCAAGTTCCTGTTTTTGTTGGAGGAGTTGTTTCACTTCCTCTTCGGTCAGCTGAACTCCCTGCGCCTTTGCGTCGTGGATCAGTTTCAATTTTTGAGCTTCTTCCTCCAGTCCGTTTGCAATGAGCTTCTGATACTGGTATTCGAATCTGCTTTCCTCCAGGTATTCCTTTTTACCTTGTTCAAGACGGCTGATCTGCTCATTTCTTTTCTGTTCCAGACATTCGATTTCCTTTTGCGCGTCATATTCTTTTTTCTGGGATTCAATATATTCATTTTCCAGCGAGATTCGTTGTTCTCTGAGTTCCAGTTTTTTTAACGAATTCTCTTCAAGATGCAGATTCCCTGTTTTGTTTTTATCAAAAGAAGGAATCAGATGCAGGATAGAAAAAGAATTTATGTATTTCGAAATAGTATTTGCGATGTTTTTGTAGAGATCTTTTATATTGCTTGGGGAGATTTTATCAGCCATAATATTTGTTCCTTTTCGTTTGTTTTTGGGTATCTAATCCTGTTAACCTGCTTAAGTTTGACTTGTTTGCTTGTTTATGCTATATTCCTGAGAATTTCATCATGGGGGATCGTTTATGGAAGGCCAGAAAAAATAGATAAGCTTTCTAAAAAAATATCCTGTTTGAATTGCTGTATCTTAGGTGTTATTTTTCTGGGGATCATAATGTTCTTACGGGGAACGTCCAGCAGTATGTCTTCTGTCTGGTATTCCAAGATCATGTTACTTTGTTTTTTTGTGATAGTACCTGCTGGTTTTGTTATCTCTTTTGTCTGGACGAAACGTCTGAACTGTATGATTTGGGAGAATAAGTGTAAAAATTTGCAAATTCCTATCGGGGAAAGCAAAGAGAATATTGTTTCTACGGGAAAATCCTGTATATTCCCTAGAGAATCTGGCGGAACCGTGTCAACATTCATGTCCTCGGAAGTTCGGAAACGCATTTCTCTGGTGGAGGTCTCTTGTCCGAACTGCCATGAGGTCTTTCATGTGAAAGAAGATCTTTTTCAGCAAATAGTGAGTTGTCTGAAATGCGGAACAAAGTTTCGAATCATTCCCCAGACGAAAGTCTGTCCTTATTGCGCGGAAGTGATCAACGCGCAGGCAATTAAATGCAGATATTGCGGAGAATTTCTTCCCGGTCCCTCTTCGTTTTCAGGGGATTCCGATTCCCGGTCTGTCCCTCGTAGTTCCCGTTGATCTCATTCTCTTATCCGTTGTCGAAGAAAAAAGTCTCATGATTGTTTCTTTCCTTATTCAGATTTTCTAATTTGCTGGGAGATACAGATTCTTGACAATCTTTCTTTTTATGATATGTTTCTAATTATTTTTCATGGAGACCGTTTGATGCAGTATCGAAAAGAAACCAATGCATTTTATGACAAAGTATCCCGTTTAAACTGGTGTTTGGCTGGACTTTTAGTTCTGGGCCATGGAACAATTGGTCTTATTTATACTTTTTTTAAAGCTGGTTCAGTTTGCACCTCTATTTTCTTTTTCACCTGGTTGCTTTTTATCGTAGGTTCTATTATTTCTTATTGTTGGACGAAACGCCTGAACTATATGCTTTGGGAAGATGAGCACGAAGATTTGAAAAATTGTATTCGGGAAAGCCATGGTGGAGTTGCTTCTGCGGAAAACACTCATTCCTTTCAGACAGACTCGGATGGCGTTGGTGCAATGTCCACTCCATCAACGCCACGGAAGCGCCGTCCTTTGGAGGAGGTCTCTTGTCCGAACTGCCATGAAGTTTTTCATGTGAAAAATGATCTTTTCGGGCGAACTGTGAATTGCCTGAAATGCGGGACAAAGTTTCGAATCGTTCCCCGGACGAAAGTTTGTCCTTATTGCGCGGAAGTAATCAACGCACAGGCAATTAAATGCAGATATTGTGGAGAATTTCTTCCCGGTTCCTCTTCGGCTTCAGAAGATTCCGATTCCCGAGCCGTCCCTCGTGGTCCCCGCTGATCTTTTCCTTTTACCCGTTTTTTACCGGATCCCTTTTTTTCGACAGAACTCTTCTCCGAGTCGCTGTGTGTATTCATAAATTTCCCTGCTGATATCGATGGGAAGACGTCTTTGAATGAGATTTTTCCGATCCTTTCGGCGCAGTTCGAGAATGTAGTAGGCAAGACAGCTTGACAGGGGCATCCGATTCAGTACATAGGACGCTCTTTCATTTGCATTGCGAGCGGCAATGGAAACAATGTCGGCGAGCCAAAGCTGATCGTAGACCGGTCTGATGTCAGTTTCCGTGGCCGGGGCAGGGAGCATCTCCAGAACCTTGCTGGTGCGCCGGATCATCAGAAACAGCTCCGCTTTCATCTCCAGCGGATTCAGGCCGTTGCGGCTGCAGAAGCCGATTGCCCGGCTGACCAGTTTTACAGGAGAATTGTCCCAGGACTCCCGCCGATGGGAAAGAAGATAGAGAAATTCATCCGTATCCTGCGTCTCCGGCGATCCCCTTCCGGTGACGTACCGGTTTTCAATGCTCCATAGAATCGCCCAGATTCCCGGTGTGAGGGGACCGATCCGGAGCGATCCGATGTCCCGGAACCATCCGGGGAGGAACTCCAGTATGGACGGGAGTTCCTCCTCCGGACGGACGGTTTCCGCTTCCAGATCCTTCAGATGCGGATCCCCTGCAAGAATTCTGCTGAATTCCGCGGAGGACGCCAGATAGATGGATTGAGAAGGGGTCAGCATGAGACCATTACACTCCGGTTTCGTATTCCGTGATTTCTGCGGAGTCGGCGGTTCTTGCTGTGATGGAGTACTGGACGAATTCGGTGTTGCTTTCCGTCTGTTCTGCCGATTCGATGATGTAATCCTTGCTGTCGATGGTGATTTTTGTTCCCGGTTCGACGGCGGTTCCGTCGGCTTTCAGAACGCCGGTGATGGAGATGGATTCGCCTTTGGAATAGGCCTTCAGATCTGTGACCTGACCTTTTTCATTGCGGGCTTCGGCGATTTCTGCGCTTTTGCTGCGGGTCAGGCTGTTGATGGTGATCTGTTCCGGGATTCCGGTTGCGGGAGTGATGATTCCGAATTTTGTTGCCATAAGAAATTCCTTTCATGAATGTGTTTGTTTTTGTATATCAGCGGAATCAGGTCCGCTGCTGCAGGCGCAGATGCAGAGTGAACGAGATGTATTGTTCGTCCGTTGCGGAAGATACGATCCGTTCCGGGAAGTAGACGACATCGTTGAGAATGGTTCCCTCCGCGGGAAAACATGCTGCGAGCGTTTCGCAGGCAGTCCAAGCAGATTCTGCGCGCTGGTCGGAACCTGCGACGAAGCGGTCTACGAGAACAAGCGAGAGTTTCGGTTCGCGCACCCGGTTGTTCTGTGTATACGCCGCTTCATGGATCGTGATGATGATCGCGGGGAGTTTGTTGATGCTGACTGCTTCGATTTCGCGAAGCAGCTGACTTGTTCCCGATGCCGTCGAAAACCGCACGGCAGGAAATTTTCCGGAAATTCTGTTCCGGACATCGTTTGCAATCTCAAGGAGTGTCCGCATCTTAAAAACCTCTGAGTTTATCCCGCGAGAACACCGGTTCCGCTATATCGACCAGAAACGCAGATTCCGACGTATTTTCTTCCGCTCCTGTCAGGGAGAAGCGGGAAAGACGGATCATTTCCAGATAGTTGCGGACCAGATCGACCCGGCGTTTGATTTTTTCCGTATACAGCGATCCGGCAGCCCGGGAGTATGTGCGTTCCTCAGCAAGAGTCAGATTCCAGTCTTTGAGGAGCGGCAGCGTTTCCGGAGCGGTGACGGGGACATGGTATCGGCAGGCGAGGGCCCCGTCGATTTCCGCTGCTGCGCCCTGAAGATCCTCTTCCGCTGCGGAATCATCCGATTCGTAGATCTCCTCGAACACGACTCCAAGACGCTTTTTCAGATCCTCGATCGTTGCGTATCCCATATCTCTTTTCCTTTTGTAACAAGTTGCTGTTGAATGTATTGCGTTCTATGGAGCCCGGAGACAGCACCTCCATGGGGATGGTTGTTTTCTCCGGGCTCGGAGAATGGTCCGTGAAAGGAATCAGAGGTTTCCGCCGATGATGAGCTGAGGCGCAACGAGGGCGGCGGCTCCGCGGTAATGGAGACCGTATTCACAGCGGTTCTTGTTTTTGACGCAGGAGTCATCCTCGCTGTCCCAGCGCTGAAGCGGACTGACTTTTCTCTGCTGAACCACAATCGGCTTGATTCCGCGTTTGGTATTCATCAGATACCATTTGTTCGCATGAGCCCCGACCAGATACGGATTGATGAGAATTTCGCATTCATCCTTGTGCACGTTGCTCACGGTGCTGCCGTCTTCGACGACCAGATCGGCTTTGAAGAGTCTTCTTGCAGTGGTTTCCAGGGCGGGACCGACCATAAGGGTATCGGGGACGAGCCAGATCGGGGTTTTATCCGGTTTGCAGAATGCCATCATCTGAGAGCGTGCCGTCTCGTAGGTGGAAAGGGAGAGCGCGCCGGAAACGACATTGTTGATGGTGCTCTTGCCGATTTTCCGCGTGGAAGAGAAGAAATTCTCTCCATCGGCCCATTTTGAGGTCTCCGTAAGGGCTTTTACAGCGAGTTCCGGCCAGAGATTCGCCGCATTGATTCCCATTTCAATGAAAAGCGACTGGGTGAAGCCGATATTGTCGTCTTCAATGTCGTTCCGGCTGATTCCCTCCGTGTGTTCGAAATCCTTGTTGATGACTTCGAACATCTTGCCGGAGAGTTCGTTGACGATACGTTCTCCGATCCATTCGCGCATGCCGCCGGCAATGATCGTCATCGGATATTTTTCCAGATAGGTTCCGGACTGGACGACAGAGCAGAATCTGGTCCATTCATTCCATCCTCCGCCAAGTCCTTTCTGGAGATAGGCGTTGAATGCGTAGTAAAGCTGTCTCATATTTTCGCTTGTGAGATCCATTGTGTATATCCTTTCCTGAGTGGTTGGGTGTGTGTGGTGATTTCCTGTGTTTGGGACCGGATGGAGTTTTTCCCGCGGAAAATCTCGGGAAGAAGCCTGCCGATCAATGATTTAAATAAAATTGATAGGAAATGTATGATCGACAAATGTTTGCGTAGTTGCGTCAGACGGTTTTCTTTGCGAGTCCCGCGATGGTGATTGCGAGCGGATCGCAGATGAAATAGGCGTCGCCTCCATAGATATCCACCAGAATTCCTGCCGGGATATGGTTGCTGGAACTCTTTCCAACTGTTTCCGCGTCAACGACATAGACTGCCTCGCCACGATCGGCTCTGGTAAGAGCTGCGTCTTCGCCGGCATTCATCATGGAAACGATTCCGTCAAAGACTTCCACTTCGTTGTTTTCGACATTCTTTGCAATTCCGACCACTTTCAGATTTGCCGTATCGGCGGCCGGAACTGCATAGCCGCTGCTGTTCAAAGCCACAAGAGTTCCCGGAGTAATGGTATTGTCGGTGTTGATCTGATAACGTCCCAGAGGACTTGTTCCGTTCAGTCTGTTCATGTTGATGAATTCCTTTATGTAAATTTATGGTTTGGAAAGAGTTGAATCGAGTTTACTTCTTTCTGGCTGTTCCGCATTCCTGTTTGGATTTGAGATATTCTTCCGCGGTGAGACCCATTTTCCGTGCGAGCCGCGTTTCCTCTTCGGAAAGCTCACACTCTTCCGAGTCCGCCGCTTCCGGAAGTTTGGCGGAGGGAACGGCATTCCGCGGACGTTTGGGCAGCTCTGCCGCAAGCCATGCGACATCAAGTTCCATGAGCCCCTTCCGTTCCGCGTTGGTGATGCGGTTTTCCATGATCGCCTTGTCGATCAGTTCTTTTTTCCTTGCGTTTTCCGCGGAGAGTTCCAGCTCTTCGACTTTTGCTTTTGCTGCCCGGAGTTCCGGCAGTTCTGCTGCGAGCGCTTCCAGCTTTGCAGCCACACTTGCATCGGTGGAATCCGAAAGCGCGAGAGGCTCTTCGCCCAGAAGCTTTGCCAGGGCTTGTTCTGTTTTGGTCATGATGGTTTCCTTTCTGTTGAAGCCGTTCGGGTCCGACCTGTAAGACCTGTCCGGCCTGGTTGTGGATTCGGCGGATGCCGCCAGAATTTCAAGATCGTTGAGAGCGGGGACGTTGTCCATGGCGATTGACGTGATCCGCAGAGGGGTCTTCCCATCAAGTCCGCGGATGACTGGAGACCAGTAGCGCAGGGACCCCTGACGAAACAGTTCCGCCGCCAGAGGCGTGAGTTCGATTTCTACGGCATAAAGTCCGTCTTCCCGGAATTCCATGTTTGCAAAACCGAGTGCTGCGATTGCCGATGGTACCGCTTTTAACGCTTCCCCTTCTGAGATGTTTGCCTTTTCCGCCGCCATCAGCAAAGCATGACGGGAATCAATCGGAATTTTTTCTCCTTTTTTCCGATTGTAATCCGCAATGCTTTTCAGTTCATCCGCGGAGAATGTGAGTTTGCAGTCTTTTCCGTTCCGGGTAAGACGATTCTCTCCGATCCGGAAAAGACGGAATGGCTTTAACGTATCGGGTTCGGTAATTTTTTCGCTGAATGCGATTCCGTCAAAAAGTTCATAATCCATGCAGATATCCTTTCCTTTGAGTCATATTGATCTTGCATGCAGTGAAGCATTTCGTTTTTCAGATCGGCGGGAGAGTTTGAGTCCGATCCTGGCGCTGATCTCATCCGGATCTGTATCATATCCGGCATCGTGGAGGGTTTTCACGATGGTCGCCAGACGGGCGGCGTCTTCCGCTTCGGTGCAATTGATTACCAGTTCAGGTGGAAGGACTTCCGGTCCGAAATTGTAAAGGGTCCACGGTTTCAGCAGTTGTGTGTTGATAACGTGCTGAATGGTTCTGCAATCCGATTCGAGAATATCCTGACGGACCTTGCTTTGCGCATCGCCCTTGCTCAGTCCGGAGGAGTCGCCGGAGCTTGCGGTCTGACCGAGGATGACCTTGTTCACCGCCGCTTCCAGATATTCCAGCAGACGGAAATATGCTTCCCCGTTGTTTTTGCATTCGAGGAGCTGAAGTTCGACATTTTTTGTAAAGATTCCTCCTCCGCTGGTACCGAAGTTCCGGATCAGGCGTTTGACGAGATTCTTTTCCTTTTCAAAAGCCGACGGATCCACTTTTGCGATAATAAACGGCATTCCATGACGTTCAAGGAAGGATAGCAAGTCCTTTTCATCCAGAGACTTGAAGCAGTGGAGCCAGGCGAGAGGGCGGATCAGTCCGCCGCGTGCCGGATCGCTTCCGTGCAGACGCAACTTGTGAAAAATGATCCGTTCTCCGGGAATCCGGATTCCACGTGGAGAATCGCGGGTGACCAGTCTTGGAGAGAACCCGTCGATAAATGTAAAGTATTTCTGCTCAATGTGATGGAACCCTGCAATTTCTCCTCCGTTCTGCCAGAGAATTTCGCTGACGGCGAAACCGGGCAGGAGAGCTCCCATCAGATCTTCGATCAGTTCCTCGAATGTTTCCGCATCATCGCCGTTGCCGCAATTCCGCAGTTGTTTTTCGAGTTCTTCCGCTGCCTGTCTTGCTTCAGTGGTTTTCTCTCCCGGTTTGAGATGCCAGCCGCAGCCGATCACGGCGTTTTTCCGTGTGGAGAATGCCTGCATGATGTCTGAATTTTTTTCCAGAATCTCCTGCGCCAGACGACATTGATCTGCCGTGTCGCCCGAATTTGCCGCTGTCATGATCCGATCGACTTTTTCCGGAGTGAGTCCGCGTCCGGTGTCATAATCCATCCGGTCGCTTGTTTCCGTCTGTACGGCAGGCTTTCCCGAGCCGGGAAAACGTTTCAAAAAAAGCATATAGCCTCCTTTCAATTTCTTTTTTGTCGTTGATATCCCAGGCGCGACAGCACATGGGTATTTTGGTCAGTCATCGGAATGATCCGGAAAGTCGTATCCGTTTCCATACACCTGATCTGGTTCAGAGAGTGCTTCCATGCGGCATCTCTCATGACCGGAACTTTTTGCATGACGGGCAAGAGCCAGTGCCCAGAAGCGATCCGAATGTCCGGCATCGTCTCGTTCCCCCTCGTAGCGAATATTCCCCGCAGCTGTCGTCGTTTTGCGGATCTTGTGCAGATCCTCGCGGATCTCCGGATCCGACGCGATCCGGATCGTCCGATCCTCGAAACTGGCGCGCAGCGGCATCGCAAGCTCGGCTTTCACCGGTCCCGAAAAATTGACCGCCTCGACCCGGTACTTTCCGAACCGGTCCTGCGCGTATTCGGCCAGCATCATTCCCATGCCGGTCGAGTCGATACACATCCGCGCGAGTCGCGGATTGTTCAGCCGCGAGTAGAGATACTCGCTCTGCACCCGGAACGGCGCGTTGCGGAAAACCCGGTATTCGGCCTGCCGGAGCACGTCGCCGACAAGTTCGAGTTCAAAATAAACACCGAGGTCCTTTTTCCGTCCGACGTCGTATCCGCCGAACAGGAGACCTTGTCCCCTGTCGCGGCATTCGCCCGCCGGAACCTCGCAGGAGGAGATCAGCTCATACGAAAGCAGCGCCGCGCCGTCGCTCGACGGCTGAATCATGTACTGTGTCTGCCATGCCTCCTCGGTGCGGCATTTCGCGCGCATCATCGCGAGCCACTCGCCGCGCGTATAGTGCTGTCCGGTGACCTCGTTGATCTTCTCGACAAAGCCCTGCTCGACCGCATCGACGATCGTTGTCCGGTAATGGCTCCAGCCCATCGGATTTCCGTTTTCGGTGATGTCGCGCTCCATTTTGCAGAACGGAGTGTTCGGGCCGCCGTCCACGCTCAGCGCGGAGAGCATTTCAAGCTGTCCGCCCCAGGTGGTGCA
>CALXMJ010000022.1 GCA_944389445.1 uncultured Victivallales bacterium
GCTGTAGACTCCGACGGACCCGCCGGAGGAATTCTGCCAGAGGGAAGCCGGGTAAGCGTTTTCCCTGCGGCTGGGAAACCACCAGTCCGCGACATCTTTTTCCCCCCGGACCGTGATTGTCTGCGACTTTCCGTTCTTCCCGGTGAGTTCGATGAACCCGGCGGACTTCCGGAAGCCGTGTCCCCAGGTCATGGTGTGAAGCAGATAGAGCCACTTCCCGGAGGTGGCTGTCCGGGAAAGATCATATTCCGCTGTTTTGAGCCCGTTCGGAAAATTGACGGATTGGAACGCCAGTATGGATTTTCCTCCGTTCTTCGCCGGATTCATGACCCGGAACGGAATGCCTCCGTAATTTTTGCGATTGAAGAGAAAATTCGCCGCGTCGTTGTAGGGACCCTGATCGGACCATCCGCCTTTGCCGTCGCCGGCGATTTCATCCCGGTATCCCATGTTTGCGTGGGAGCGGAGGTCAAGGACGGAATCCCCGACTTCGATTTTCAGATTCCGGAAGCGGATCGTTCCTTGCGCATCCTGAATTCCGAGCGACAGAATGGCGGATTTGAGATCGGCAGGGATATCTTCGCACAAAACCTTCGTTTCCCAACCCGTTTTCCCGGGCGGCATGTAGACCCCTGGCCAGCAGGTCTTGTTTCCGGCTTTCAGCGTGAGCATGAGTTTTCCGCCCTGCCATTTGACTGCGGGAACGCCGATATCCCGTTTGACATCGACCGTAATGGTCAATCGTTTTCCCGCGATCTGCTCCGGACGGAAGCGATAGAATACTCCGGTGCTGCCTTTTTCCTGTACACTCTTCTGTCTTGTCACTTGCAGACACTGCCCTTCCGAGGGAAGCAAGACAATTTTTCCGTTTTCCTTTCCGCCCCATCCGGTTAAGGATTCCGGAGAGTCGAACTTTGTTTCCAGAAGCGTTCCGGCCGTCAATGCGGCAGCATATCCGGAAAGAAAGAGAATGAAAAGAGTTTTCCGTTTCATTTTCAGCATCCTTATGTTTATTATGACATCTTATAATTCAATCACTTCTGATTTCCGTCCCATTTTTCCGGAAATGCGGTTCAGTCGATCCGTCCCACGGGGACGCCGTTCCGGTAGAGAACCGGATGGAAGCCGATGTGTTCATACTGAGGCGGTTCTTCCGGGTGTTCCGTCTGCCTGAGGAGCAGATCGATCAGTTTTTTTGCCGCATTTTTCAGATCGTAATGGACGACATAGCCGGTATAGTTCAGGTCATCCGTAACGGAAGTGTCGTCGCAGATGATGCGGCACTCTTCCTGAAAATCGAAGCGGCATTGCAGCTGTTCGTAGATGGCATGGTGGAAGGTGTAGAAAAAGACCGCGTCGAATTTCAAGCCGAACTCCAGCAGTTCCGTAATTTTTTCTTTGGATTCCGCCATGGATTTGTCCAGAATCATGATCTGTCCGGCGGGGATTCCCGCTTCCGCGCAGGCTCTGGCTGCTCCGGTCCGGATCGGGGTGATGGAATAGATGTCCGGGCGGCAGAGAATCAGAACATGGGTCCGTCCCTCGGCAAAGAGTTTCAGAAGAGTCTGATGGACCCGTTCTTCGACAGGTTCGTAAACGGAGCTGATCCCTTCCAGACGCTTCATGAAGGAGACGACGGGCAGTCCTGTTTTCCGCAGATTAGCCGCATAAGAGGCGGTGTGATCCTCCGCATAGAGCAGAATCAAACCGGAGAGACTTTCCTGACGCACCGTTTTTTCCAGAAGCGGAGGCGTTTCCACATAGAGCGTTTTGGTCCGGAAATTGCAGTCGCGCCGCATGAGTTCCTTTGCCGCAGTCGAGGTGATTTCCATGAAAAAAAGATCGTCGAACACCTGCCGTCCCTGATAGGTCAGCAGACCGTAAATTTTCATCTGGTTGCTGAGTGCGAGCGTCGCCGGGCGCGAGAGGGTTCCTCCGCCCTTGCAGGCGGTCAGATAGCCTTCTTCGATGAGGGCGCGCACCGCACGGAGAGCGGTCGGCTGAGAGACTCCGAACATCTCCGCGAGTTTCCGCGTCGGAGGAAAGCGGACCGGCAGATTGCCGTTCGTTGCGACCGTATCAATCACATAATGCCGAATCTTCATGAAATCCGTTTCTGTTTCCATAACCGCCTTTTCGAATTATAAATAACGATGTATCGCGTTTTGTATCGCTATAAATTATACGATAATTTGAAAAAAAGTCAAGAGGCAAACCGGAGAAAATGGAAAAAAATCGCAAAAAAGCGGGAGGAAAGGACGGAAGCGCGGATGCGCTTTCGCCGGATTCAGAGGATTGTGTAGCCGCCGTCGGAGACGACGTTTGCGCCATAGACGAAGGAGGAATCGTCCGAGGCGAGGAAGAGAACGACTTTGGCGATCTCCTCGGGTCTGCCGAAGCGTTTCAGCGGCTGAAGGGCGAGAAAGGAGGCCATGGCTTTGTCGTGATCGCCGGTTCCGTCGGCGCCGTCGTGCAGTCCGGGCGTGAGGGTGGTGCCCGGGGCGATCGCGTTGACCCGGATGCCGTAGGGCATGAGGGCGATTGCGGCCGCGCGCGTCAGGGAGGCGATCCCGCCTTTCGAGGCATGATACGCCAGATAGCCCGGAGAGCCCACAAGAGCGAAGGTCGATGAAAAATTGACAATGCTTCCGCCGTGTTTGTGGGCGATCATGAGTTTTGCCGTATCGCGGGTGAAGAGGAAGGTGCTCTTCAGATTGGTGGCGATGACCCGGTCGAATTCCTCGTCGGTGGTCTCCAGAAGAGGTTTGTTGAGCTGGGTTGCCGCGTCATTGACGAGGATGTCGATGGTTCCGAATGTTTCCACCGTTCCGCGCAGAACAGCGCGTTCCTCTTCCGCCTTTGAGACGTCGCAGTGAAAAAAGCGTGCAGTTCCGCCCTTTTCGCGGATATCCTGAGCGGTCTGCTCCCCGGCGGGGTCGTCGAAATCGGCGATGGCGACCCTGGCGCCTTCTTCGGCGAAGAGTCGTGCGACCGCCTGTCCGATTCCTTTTGCTCCGCCGGTGACGAGAGCCGTTTTTCCGTGAAGTTTCATGGAATCAGTCCTCGAAGAGGTCTTCCTGAATCCGGAACTGGGGATTCTGTTTTTTGATTTCCGCGGTGGTTTTAATGACGGCGAACGCCTCTTCCGGTTTGACCGGGAAGGGGACTCCTTCGCGGATCGCCGCGTAGAGATACTTGTAGATTTCGGTCATTTTGTAGCCGTTTGCGGGATGGACGGGGATGGTTTTTTCGATCCAGGGCCATGTGGCGGCGTCGCCGTATCCGCTGTCCCAGCGGGGGGTTCCGGGGGAGGAATGGGTTTTCGGCAGTTCCATGGCGGGATCCAGATACTTCATGTGAAGTTCGGATTCGTCATGGCTGACAAGTGTGCCGCGCGTGCCGTAGACGGAATAGACGTCGGAGGGCAGAAGGATGCAGTTGGAGATCTCCAGATCAATGACACGTCCGTTTTCCCCCCGGAAAATGATTTTGATGTGATCGTCGGCATCGCCTTTGGAGGAGACGTGCTTCAGATCGCTCCAGAGCGACGCCAGAGGCGATTCGAGAAGACGGAGCGAGTGGTCGATCAGATGCGGTCCCCAGTTGTTGATCTGTCCGCCGCCGCAGTCGAGGAGGGTCTGCCAGTCTTCGCGGCTCTGGTAGTTGTGACGGCGGAGCTTGATTTCAAAGACATCCCCGAGAATTCCGCTGTCGATGATGTCCCGGATGTGGTTGAACGCCGCTTCAAATCTCCGGTTGTGGCGGAAATAAAGCTTTCCGGGATATCGGCGGATCGCTTCTTCGAGTTTTTCCATGCCTTTCGGCGTGAGGGCAAAGGGTTTTTCCAGAAAGACGATCTTTCCGGCTTTGAGAGCCTTCAGCGCGTAATCAACGTGCTCGGTGGATCGGACCGCGATGGAAACCAGTTCGATTTCGGGATCGGCGAGAAACTGTTTGCCGTCGGTGTATCCCGCACAGTGATATTTCTCTTCGAGAACCTTGACTCTGGAGGGATCAATGTCGCAGGCGGCGACAATGGTGAAAAGATCGTTGAATTGATCCAGTTCGGAACAGTGCATGTTGTGTCCGGCGCGTCCGATGCCCCAGAGACCGACTTTAATTGGCTTTTTTTCCATTTTTTTACCTTGATATTTGGTTCAGCAGAATCTGGAATGGAATAATATAAACTCGAAATCCGGAATGTAAATAGAGAAACGGATCATAAAAATAGATTTTCTGATTTTTCTGTCATCCGACGTTCCTCCCGGGGTCGCGCCGCGGCTCCATGACTTCCGCGGAAACGCGGTTCCCTTTTCAAAAAGGAGACTTGGAAAGAGTCATGAATTGATGAACGGAAATTTTCTCCTGCATTGAAATTAAGAGGATAAATTGCATTTCCCTTTACAATCTTCATTATAAAAACAATATTTTTTCATTTTTCCCGTTGACTTTTTTTCAGAATTGTGTTATAATAAAGATAACGTGTTAAGTAAACGCGTTAATTTTATGGAGGTTCTGATATGGGGAAACAGAAAAACTGCACGATCCGGGAGCTTGCCCGATATGTCGGATTGAGTACCTGCACGGTATCCAAAGTGCTGAATCATCCGTCGGAGGATCTTTCCATTCCGGAGCGGACGCGGGAGAAAGTGCGGGCGGCTGCGCGAAAATTGAATTATGTGCCGAATGTCAATGCACAGCGTTTTTTCACCCGGCGCAGTTTTGTGATCGGTCTCCTGATTCCCTCGCAGGAGGAGATGGGGCACAATGTCTTCCACGATACCCATTTTGCGGACATCATGAGCGGGATTGAACAGGCTTTGAAGGGGACCGCCTATCATTTGCTTCTTCTGTTCAATCGTCCGGATTTCCGGTATGCGGGGATGTTCAGTTCCGGACTGCTGGACGGTCTTCTGATCTGGGGCGCGCACCGTTCCGAACAATACCGGGAAAAACTTGTGGAACTGACGGGGCCTCGCATTTTTCTGACCTCAATTCCCGATTCCGGAAAGGATGCTCCTCCCCTGCATTACATCGCCAGCGACTACGAGCAGGCGGCGGAAGGCGTTGCCGGTCGCTTGAAAAAGAGCGGATGCACTCGTTTCTGCTGGCTTGCCGGAAAAATGGATACTTCCATTATTTCCCAGCTCCGGTCTGGAATGGAAAAAGCCGGAGTCACACTTCCCGACTCCGCCGTCCGGTACAGCGATTATACGGAAGCGGATGGCGAAGCTCTTGCGGCGGAGCTTCTGCGGGACGGACGGTACGATGCCCTTGTCGCTACGGCTCCGCAGCTTGCCAGGGGTGCCGCGCATTATGTGAAGAAAAGAAAGCTGGATGTCCGCATCGGTTGTTTCGACGGTCAGAAAAGAACCCGCCTCCCTTCGGACCGCTTCCTCTGTGCGCAGACCGATGATGTGGAAATCGGAAAATGTGCCATCGAACAGCTTCTTGCTCTTCTGGAGAATCGGGAAACGCTGGTGCAGCGGAAAATCCCTGTCACTTTCGCAGAAAACGGAATTCTATCGGCAAACAAGTTTTAATCAAAAGGAAAGGCTGGCTGTCTTATGAAACGAATTTTCCCGGCGGAGGACGGAAATCGAATCCCTCTTCGGAATACGGATGGAACTCGAAATGCGCGAGCTCTCCGCGGAAGTTTTACATTGATAGAGCTTCTCATCGTTGTTGCGATCATTGGAATCCTTGCTGCTCTGCTTTTGCCCGCACTGAACAAGGCGAGGGAAAAGGCGCGAGGAATTCAGTGCGTTTCCAATCTCAGACAGGTCGGGATCGGGATCAGTCTCTATTCCGACGGTTCGGACGGATATTTTCCAGTCATGATGAAGTCCGGGAGCTATTACACCACCTGGTCCCTGTTTCTCGGATACCGGTATTACGATGTCAACGGGAATGCGCTTTCGGGATTTCCTCTTGCGGGGAGTCTCGGGGAAAAACTGTTTCATTGTCCCAGTACGGTGTCCGGGGGAGGATCGCGCCATCTGTTTACCTACGGAATCCTGAAGTATGGAGATTCCGGTGTCATGCAGAATTCCGCATTGCAGCAGGAGTTCCTTTCGAAGTTCGGGGATGTCTGGAGGCGTTTGAGCGCGGACAGCAAGTTCTATCAGTTCAAGCGGGCGAAACGGCCTGTTGAATCTCCGCTGATTGCCGATTCGGGCTATTCCGTTGCGGCGGCCGATTCTCTGCGCAAAGGGGCGGCGGCTGTCAAGCTGGACTCGGATGAGAATGCCGCGGCAGTGAAACTCTGGCATAACAATTACGGCAATCTTCTCTATTTTGACGGTCATGTCGAGAGCCGTTCCAGAGCGCAGCTGGCGAAACAGCCGCTTCCGGTCACATGCACGATCAATATGGATGGAAGACTTTTTCTTTCCGGAGAATGAGTCCGGAGTCTTGTTATTTCAAAGGAAAAACACAGGAACCTGGGAGTCCGATTATGAATCTGAAACAACGAATTGCAGTTCTTCTTCTGATTGTCTGCGCTGTCCTTTCCGCCGGAGATGGACGCGGAAATCTTCTGCTCTCTGCTGGCGAGAATCCTCTCCGGGGATGGAACCGGAAGCCGGGAACGGAACTTTCGGTCGAAAACGGCCGGCTCCGGATTACGGTCGATGGCCCCGGACAGGCGGGGTTCCGCCTGTCCCTTCCGCCGGACTGCCGTTATCTGCTCCTTACCATGAAAATGCGGGCGACCGGCTTGATTCCCGGAAAGGAGTCATGGAGAAACGGCAGGATGGCGATGCGTTTCTGCAACCGGAAAGGGGAGGGGGTCGGCGAGTGGCCGAATGTCTTCAGCGCTTCCGGAACGCAGAAAGAGTTCGTCGAATGCCGCCGGGCCTATGCGGTTCCGAAAGGTGCTGCGGAGCTTCGGATTGATCCGGGAAACTTCGGTTCAGATGGAAAAATGGAATTTACAGAGGTCTGCCTGCGGAGCATTTCGCCGGAAGAATATGCCTCTTTTCTTCGTTCGCAAATTCCGTTCGGCAGGAATCTGCTGACTCCTGAGATTTTCAGGAACCGCCGTCTTCCTCCGGGAATGCGGATGGAATGGCGGAATGAGAAACCTTCCTTTTACATTGAGCGGGGAGCGTGCCAGATTTCCGTTCCGGTTCCTCTGCCGCCGGAGATTGCCTCTCTGCCGTCCGACGAACCCGGCGTTGAGCTTCGGGTGCGTTACCGCATCCGGACCGATGGGGTTGTCCGGGGAAAACTGAGCTGGCAGAACGCCCGGCTGGATATGATGTTCCGTGATCGGGCGGGAAAACTGTTCGGCAAGTATCTGGATATCCCAACGTTTCTCGGGTCGCAGACATGGACGGAAATCGACCGGACCTACATGATTCCGCGCGGAGCTCCGGTCCTGTGGATCGTTCCCGCCAACTACGGCTCCGCTGGAAAGGTGGAGATTGAAAACGTGGAAGTCACGCTGATTCCGGAAGTGCGCAATCTGCCTCCGCCGGACGGTTCCGCTCCGGAGGCTCTGTTCCGCCTCGACGACGCTGCCCGCATCCGGACCGCTCTTCGAGAAAAAGTTTCGCTTAACGGACTCTGGCGTTTCCGTCCCGTATTCGAGGCATCGCAGGAGATGCGTCCTCCGCGCGACGGCTGGGGATGGTTCAAGGTTCCCGCGGCATGGCCTGATCTCAGCAATCCATCGAACGATCATGTCTTCTATCTGCCTGCACGGGAAGCGGCTGAACTCCGGAAACAGGCGCTCCGTCTGGGATGGTATGAGCGGGATTTTACCATTCCTGCGGACTGGAACGGGCGCCGCATCAAACTGGATTTCGATCTGGTGCAGGGGGTTGCGGTCTTTTTCCTTGATGGAGTTCAGGCCGGATCGCTGACCTTTCCCGGCGGAGAACTGGATATCACGGCTCTGGCGAAACCGGGACGGAAACAGAAACTGCGCATCCGTTTTTCGGCGGATCCCGCCGAGTTCAGCCACTTTATGGGGATGACCCGGGAATATAAATCCTTCCGGGAACTGGCGAACAAGGGACTGGTCGGCGACGCCTGGCTTGTATCGGTCCCGCGGCAGTATGAGATCGGTGATGTGCGTGTGGAGACCCGCCCCGTCACCGACGGAACGATTCGTTTTGACACCGGGTTCCTGCGGCTCCCCGCAGGAAGCTGCACCCTGGAGGCGCTCGTAAAGGATGGTTCCGGCGTAGTGAAGCGCTTCCGTTCCGAACCGTTTCAATCCGATGGGAAAAAGGAGTTCCGTCATACCTTCGGCGGCGAGTGGCGCGATGCAAAACTCTGGGACATCGACACCCCGGAACATCTTTATTCGCTGGAGATGATTCTCCGCGACGCCTCCGGCAAGGAAGTCGACTGCTTTTTCCCGCAGGAGTTCGGCGTGCGGGAGTTTGGCATCCGCGGACGCGACTTTGTTCTCAACGGCAGGACAATCCATCTTCGGGCGCTTCCGATCAATCATACGGGAATCGCGGCCGATTCGACCCGGGAGAAGATCCGCCATCTTGCGCGCAGGGCAAAAAAATTCGGCATCAATTATCTGTTCGACGGCGACCGCTGCTACAATTTCCGGATCGGGGGCAACAGTTACAACGATCAGTTCCGCACGGAACTCTCGAAACTCGGCATTCTGACATCTCTTTCGATGCCCCATGCAATTACCGATTTCGACGCGAAACTCGATGATCCCGAGGTTGCCGCGGCCTACCGGAAACTCTGCACTTACCGGATTCGCCGCGTTCAGAATGTTCCGGGGCTTATCCTTTATGCGGTCAACCACAATGCGCTCGGTTATGCCGACATGCAGAACCCGCTGACCATGGGGACCGACTGGCGTCCCGAACAGGCCGGACTCGGATCGGAACGCAGAACCGCCGGTCTGAAAGCGGAGGCAATCATCCGGTCCATTGATCCGACCCGTCCTGTTTACCATCATGACGCCGGAAATCTGGGCTGCATCTCCGCGCAGAACTTCTATTTGAACTGGGCTCCCGCCCAGGAGCGTTCCGACTGGCTGGAGCACTGGGAAAGGAAAGGAACCATACCGATCCTGTTTGTCGAATACGGCATCCCGCATGTTGCAAGCTGGTCGACCAACCGGGGCCCCGGGTTCATCTGGCGCTCTCCCGAGGTGCAGGGAACCTGGCTCGACGAATTCAATGCGGAGTATCTCGGCGAGGAGGCGTATGCCCTCAATGAAGCGAAAAAACGGATGTTTCGCCGCGAATACGCAGCAGCAAAGAACAACACTCCGACCCGTTTCCTGACCGCTGGCGATGTCCTGCGCGATCCCTCCACCCACAAAGTCCGGTCCATGATGCTGAAGCGCAATCTCCGCGATCTGCGGGCACGCGGCCTTTCCGGATTCCAGCCGTGGGATCATGCAAGTTTCCATGATATTGTGAAAGCGGTGAAGAGTGGCCCGCATCCGGACCGTTTCCGGAATCTGAAAGCGCCTGGGCCGGTAGCGGACCGGATTCGGGCGTCATCGTATTTCCTGAGCGATCCGTTCAGCACGTTCCGGACAAATCCGACCGGAGCGGCTCTGGAATACGGATACCGCGAACTGCTGGGATGGATCGCGGGAAAACCGGGAGATTTCACGGAACAGTCCCGCTGTTTCCGTCCGGGGGAGAAGGTGGAGAAGTCTCTGATGATTCTCAACGACAGCCGTCGGGAACAGACTGTCCGATGCCGCTGGAAAACCGATGCCATGAAACATTGGTCCGCTTTCTCGGTCCGTGTCAAGCCAGGCGGGCGCGCGGAACTGCCGGTCCGCTTCACGGCGGAGAAGACCGGTTTGGAACGTTCCGGACGGATCAATGCGGAATTCGAATTCGAAAATGGAGAAGTTCTCCGGGATTCCTTCTCCTATGCGGTTCTGCCTCAGGTCAAACCGCGCCTGACTTCGCGGATCGGACTGTGGGACCCGGAAAAAACAGCGGCTCCGCTGCTGGAGAAACTGGGTGTGAAGTTCCGTCAGCTGCGCGGAGAGGGGGATCTGGAAGGAATCGATATGGTCGTGATCGGGCGATATGGGCTGGAGACTCTCCCGCTTGATCTTTCCGCGCGTCTGAACAAAGGTCTGCGGCTTCTGGTCCTTGAACAGCGGCTGGAGCTCTTGAACCGTTTGGGGATCCGCGGCGCGGAACACGGGCTCCGGACTCTGTTTCCGGTCGGAAAACGCGCCTTCCGAATTCTGTCCGACTGGCGGGGCAGTTCGAGTACGCGTCCGTACTTCATGCCGGGCGCAGAGGTTAACCGGCAGTACCCCAAAAGTTCCTGGAACGGATTTATGAACACGCACATCTGGTACAGCGGACAGCGCGGCAATGTGGCTGATCTTCTCCTGGAAAAGCCTTCGCGCGGCAACTGGCTCCCCCTGTATCACGGTGGATTCGATCTGCAATACG
This sequence comes from uncultured Victivallales bacterium, assembly GCA_944389445.1. Taxonomy (GTDB): domain Bacteria; phylum Verrucomicrobiota; class Lentisphaeria; order Victivallales; family UBA1829; genus UBA1829. Next base: position 10,416 of record CALXMJ010000022.1, read on the forward strand.
CTCCCGCGATCCTTTTCCGGGAAGGAGAGGCAAAGATTCTTTTCTCCCAGCTGGATCTTTCCGGACGCACGGAGGCGGAGCCGCAGGCGGAAAACGTTCTGGCGGAACTGCTTGAGTTCCTTGAGAAAACCGGGACTCCCGAGAGTCGCCCGGTTTTCCTTCTGGGAAAAGAGGCGGAGGAACTGCTCAAACAGCTGCGGATTGACGGATCGCCCATGCCGGAGCTGCTTCCGGAAAATGCGCTTCTGGTTGTTTCGACGGGAGCCGTTCTTCCGGCAAACGTCAGAGAGTCCGTCCGGAACGGCGCTGCTCTGCTTGCGCTCGGCTGGAATGCCGCTGAGATTCGCCGTCTTCTCCCGGATGCTGAAGTGGAGGAGGGGACCTTTTATACCGATCTTGCCCCGGGACTGAATGAGATTCCGGAATTTGCCGGGCTCTGCAATGCGGACCTCCATTTGCGTTATGAGGAGAAATTTACTGCGTTTCCTGCGGAGTCCATCGGCGGACGGCTGCTTCAGGCTGTCCGGATGGGAAAAGGTAAAATCGTTTTTTATCAGCTTCCCCCGAGTCGGATTAACGGAAAGGAGTTCATTAAACGGACTACGGTTCGGAGAGGGCTCTACACGGTTTCGCGTCTTCTTGCCAATCTCGGTGCGACGGCGCGGACGGAACTTGCCGACTCGTTCCGGGCCGCTTCCGGAAGCCGGATCCCGGAACCGCTCCAGCTTGCCGGAACCTGGGAGGGAATCGTGGATCTGGAAGGAAAACTCCGGGATGGAAACCGGCTTCCCGATTTCCGTTCCGTCAGGCAGTGGCGGAAGATCCGGGTCCCCGGAATGTTCAATCAGGAGATTCCGGAACTGCGCGGACGCAATGGCTATTTCTGGTACCGGAAGGTCTTTGAGATCTCTCCGGAACTCGCCGCGGAGCCGCTGGAACTGGAGATCGGCGCCGTGGATGACGAAAGCTGGTGCTGGCTCGACGGCAGATTCCTCGGTTCCGTGACAAAGCAGAGCAATCCGAAGGACTACTGGAACGTGGTCCGCCGATACCGCTTTGCGCCCGGTTCCCTGAAACCGGGACACCATGAACTTGTGCTTCTCTGCAATGATGTGTATCATCTTGGCGGGATTTGCGGCTATCCGCGTCTTTTCTCCACTCGAGACTTCTTTCGGATGCATGCCGACCATGCGGTTCCGGAGGACGATCCTTACCGGTATTATCACTGGTGATGCCGCGGCGCCTCGCCTCCGGGCAGGCGGGGCGTGCCCGGAGAATGCCTCTTCCCCTGCCGCTTCTCTCCGGAACGGAGCTTTACCGCATGGGGAGGCGGGCTTCTGCCGCTGCGTTGGAATATCTGTCGCCGGGAAGATCGTCCGATTCGTGTCTGTTTCCCGTAAGAGTATGCAGCGGAAAAAGCTGCGATGATGAATATTCCATTCCGAAATATCGGAGAGATGGTTCTCGCCGCACCGGCTGTTCCGGGCTGGCGGAGGATTCCTTTCGGACACTCTCTTCGTCAGCACACGTTTTACAATGAGGCAATATAGTGTGATGCGCCGGTTTCATTCAAACAGAGAGTCGGTCCGGTCGGAAATCCCGAAGTGACGGTTATGGATGCCGGCATTCCATCCGCAAAGCTGGGCATATAAATCAATCGCATCGCTTCCCCTCAGGCGAACCGTTGTGCCGTCCAGCATCTCTGCACCGCGCTTGAGGAAGGGCGCGGCCTGATTCGGGCAGAAAACCTGATAGATGACTTCCAGCTCGTCTGTGACATTCAACGGTTTGCTGATGGAAAGATTCCGCATGGCCCTGCATGATTTTTCCCGGAGCTCTGCAAGAACCTTCTCCGGAGGATAATGCATTACGGAATATCTGGAGAAACCACGCTTGCAGACCACTGTTTCCAGCGGTTTCCCGTGAAATTCCAGAGCATTGCGGCATGCGGCATAATCCCCGGCAACCAGAATGGTCGGTACATGATAGAAGGCTGCCCGAAGCATGGACAATTCCGATTCTCCGACCTCCTGTCCATTCACGATGATCCTGGAAACCATATGACTGTTCCGGGTATGATTCAGGTAGCCGTCCGGAACCCCCTGCCGGGCATGGGCCCCCAGAATCACATGTGCGCAGAAACCGGCATCAAGAAAGGATACGTGACAGAGCGGGTCATGCGTCATGCACATTTCAACACCGGGACGAAGACTGTTTGCACTGAAATTGATACCTCCCCCGTGAAGGTCCCAGACCAGAATCTTTTCCGCTCCGCCATCCCGGAGTCCGTCGATGCATGC
>CALXMJ010000023.1 GCA_944389445.1 uncultured Victivallales bacterium
AGTTGTGCGAATCCTGGTAAATATGCCTGTTCCGGAGCGCCTCGCATACGGACAGAGTCAGATGCTGTCCCACAACATCTGAGGACACTTCCCATATCCAGGCAGCGCCAGATGACTCCGCGCAAGGTAGTGAACAATCTTGTAAAAGTATGCTTCCATTCATTCTGCTGGCAGAATACGCATCCCGTTCTGACCACATCCGGGGCGACACATCCTGCCGGGGAGGAAACGGGCGTTCTGCTGATCCCTCTCGGCTACATCTTCCGGGAAGGAACAAAACTCCATGAAACGGAACACTCGCAGAAGGTCTCTTCACACCAGTGACGGAATGAATCCTGCCCCGGAAAGCGCAAACATGAATCTCCCTCACAATGCAGCAGACCAGGACCTTTTCCCCGTGAAAACAGGAAAATCATCTTGTCCCGTCACTCTCTCATCTCCTTCTGCTACGGCGCATTCGCAGAAATCAAGGATCCGCAACTCCGCGGAACAGAGTGCATGAAAAGGGGAAAAACAGTACATTTCACCAAAATTGTTATAGCAACTTCATTTTCAAAAGTGTTCTGGATGGAGCAGGAATTCCCCGGCGCATCTGCTCTATGATTTGAACACACTGTTCCGCCAGTTCATCACGACTGAAATCAAAGGTATCTATTTTAAAATGTTCCCCCAGAATTCTCCGATTGATAAACGTGGTAAATACAAAGTTATCTTTCTTAACCTTCAGCCATTTATGCATATTTTCCCGTATTTCCACAGCCATGTTCCGATTGGCTATGATAAGTCCGATGCGCTGATCCTGAGCTTCGTTATCCGCGATAAAACGAGCAACTTCATCCTGATTTTTCAAGACATCCCATCGGAGGACCTGCACTTGCGGAAATCCCCATTCCATACAGGAATCATTCACCCCGCGCAGACGTTCCGTAATATGCTTGGCCGGATAATGGTGATTGTCAAGATTGTTGCTGTGATAGGAAACAAAGGCTATTTTCGAACACTGCAAATCTAAAAGATGACGTACCGCCATGGCCCCGCCGCCATAATTATCCGGAGAAACACAACATTCTTCACTTGTGCTCGGACTCATCCCGTAAGAGACGACCGGAAGATTGATTCTGGGCATATTCAGCAGAGTCGTGGTATGAATAATCCCGACGGCATGTGGATCTTTGGAGGCCTGAAGAATTTTTTCCGCCGAAAGAAAATCAATCTTGACATCCCAGTTTCTCTGTCGGGCTTTTTCCTGTATCCGTGCAAGCACTTCCGCATGCCATGAACTCAGCACATCGGTTTTATATAAAACAAAAAAGAAGTAAAGATTGCGAATCCTGGCCGGAGTATGTGATATGGCAAACGGAAGTTTCGATGCAACGACCGTCCCTGAACCGATTTTCGAAATCAGAATATTTTCTGCTGCAAGTTCCTGAAAGGCTTCCGCAATAACGGCATGCGAAATATTCAGTTCCGTACTTAAAGCACGCACAGGCGGAATTTTGGCGCCCGGAAGAAAAATTCCATTGGCGATGTGCTCTTTTATATATTTTTTCACACTCTCTTTCAGAGGAGAACTTTTCATGACAGAAACTCCGTTTTCTTTCAATATACTACATAATGTTATAAATACAATAACATTTTTAGAAAAACGAAATCGTTGATTTTTCGGGGGCAAAATGCTACATTACAGCAAATGATTATGGAGAAAAACGATGTTTACACTTGGCTTTTATCTGTCTCCCTCCGATATTGACGGTATGAGGCGGAAGATGGAAGAGTTTCTCCTTGCAGGAATCTCGGTCATCGGAACAGACGGTTTTATGCAATGGACAGACGACAAACATTGTCAGGCGATCGCGGAAAATATGAGCTCCTTCGGCATCCACTGCAATACCATGCATGCCCCATTCGGATTGAATTTCCTCTCAAGAGAGGAGATCCCACGCTCCATCAGCGATAACAAAAGACTGGTGGATATCGCGGAACTATGGGGAGCAAAAAATATTGTTCATCACTTCCGTTCGCTCCGCACCCACTCCGGCGATACTCATTTTGCGGAGAATGCGAGGATTTCAGAACTGCCGCCGGAAAAACTGGATGCCATGGCCGCTGAAGTACTGCCGGAAATCTGTGCCTACGCTTTTGAAAAAGGAATCTGCATCAATCTGGAAAACCTGCCGCTGATTTCCTGGGGGAAAAATCCTGACGACCTTCTGGACTTCCTGGAAAAAATGAATCTGCCGAATCTGAAATTTCTCTTTGACATCGGACATGCAAACTGCAGCGGCTATGATCCCTGTCAGGTAATCAGAAACTCCCGCGGTCTTTTGCAGGATGTTCATTTCCATGATAATTTCGGTCCGCGGGACTGGGACTTCTCGCGGACTCCGAAAAATGAGGAAATCGTGCAATACGATCAGCACCTCTCTCCCGGCATGGGAAACATTCCCTGGATTGGGGTTGTCCGAGCGCTAAAGGAGATCAATTACATCAATCCGATCATGTTCGAAGCCCCGAATTCTCCAGCGGCAGTCGCTCTGACACAGCTGGTCTGGCGGACCGCGGAATCTCTTGCTGCAAAAAATATAAATTTCTAACATAAATAAGGAACTCGAACAGAATGAAAAAAGCCGACCACTCTTTTTTAGACCGGAATACCCAGAGAAGTATTCCTTTCGCAAAAATACCATCGTACTATTTTACATTGATAGAGCTTCTGATCGTAATAGCAATCATTGCCATACTTGCTGCAATGCTTCTTCCCGCCTTGAACAGCGCAAGAGAAAAAGCCCGAAGCATCAGCTGTACCGGAAATATAAGATCCATTATGCAGAAAGCCATATTTTATACAAATGATAACGATGACTATGTGCTTCCTGCCCAAATCGGAACATTGTGGAGCGGATTGCTTGAAATGTACGACAGGGAGAAAGGATTCACGCCTCGTTGTCCCGGACACGAATGGAGACCGGCCAAAGCGAATGCAGCCAATTACAATCAGTCCGGCGGCGGTTACGGCTGGAATCGTCATACGGGGTACAGTGCATCTGCAACAGTCGCAGCCGTCGATGCAATCAGCTTCTATAAACAGAACGTCTGCCGGATTCCGACCAAAAGAATCTGCCTCTCCGACAATGATGGGGATATGATCCGCGATTACTTCATCTCCATTTGCCATACGGATTCAACGCTGGTGGGAAAACGCCATTCCGGAAGAGCAAATGTCGGATTTCTGGACGGCCATGCCGAAAACAGAAAACCTCAGGATATCCAAGGATATGATATTGTTTATCCGCAGGAGGTTTCCACCGACGGCTCGCAAAAAACCGGTGCATCGCAACTCATCACCACAAGCAAACCTCTGGAAATTCAGAAAAACTGGGGTTTAAGAACCGGAAGTGTCAATCGCCAGAGCGGTCTTTAAGAAAAACAATCTCAATTATGGAGCAGAATAGAATGTCAAAAAAATATTTTCCCGGTGCAATTCCAGATCTTCTGTCAGCATCTGCACTCATCCTTGCCGTCGCAACGGCAAACGCGCGTCCACTCTTTGAAAACAGCAATTTCGAACACGGAACTCTGGAAAACTGGGAAGCGGAAAACTGGTGCATTGCAACCCCTGAACTTTTCGGTGATACAAAGGCCCGTTTCCTGAAAAACGGAATGTATGCTGCAATCAGTTTGAAAGATCGCGGAGAACGGGTGGTTGCTTTATATGAAAACAACGGGAAAGATAAACTTCTTCGAACACTCAAATCCAAGCCGTTCACGGTATCCGAACGCTTCCTGCAATTCCAGATTTCGCTGACGCCATTCCCGAAAGAAAAACCGAAGTTCGAAATCGGAATCGATACAAATCTCGATGGAGAAATAGATCTGAAACTCAACTCTTCCGCAATCCATTCCTCGCTCTGCTTTCTTGACTTGAAAGAGTATCAGGGAAAACAGGTGCGTTTCATTGCCAGGATCACAGGCGCAAGCTGCGTTGTGGATAACTTCCTGCTGCTGCCGGAGATAACGCCGGAGTTCATCGAAGGCGGGGAATTCACGACCGGAAATACCCTTGAGTACAACTGCGCGCTGCGCAACCGCAGCGCGGTTCAGGCGGGAGGATTTCTGGAAATCAGCGTAAAAGATTATTTCAACAAAGTCGTTTTTTCAGAGAAACGAAACGTTTCTGTTCCGGGGAACAGCCGGAAAAAAGAAACATTCCGCTGGAGACTTTCTTCCGGGAAGAAATACCGCATGAATGTGCTCGTCCGAGCTGCCGACGGAACTGTGGTTGAACAAGTGGCAAAAACTCTTTATCCGGCACACTTCTCCGACGGACGCGACTGGATGATGATCCCCGAAAACGGATGGCAAAGGACCCTTTCCGGCGATAAAAATCTGGAATTGCCCCTTGAAAATGCCATTTGGGACAAGGAATCGCCTTTCCCCGGAAGCGATTCGTATTACTGGAGAAACGGAAAGTGGAAACCCTCGGAGAAAACGGCACAGCAATGGTTCCGTCGCGAAATAGAAGTTCCGGCAACGTTCTTCCGTGCGAACCGCCGTCTTATTCTCAGTTTTGATGCCGGCGGAGGCGGCCTTACCAATCTTTTCATCAACGGAAAAGCGATCGGCAAGGACTGGCATCTCTATCCGTATGTCCGCAAGGAACTGGATGTGACTGCGTTCATGAAACCGGGCAAGAACCTTTTTGTGTTCCGTATGCGGAATCCGATGTTCTATACACCGGGAGATATGAAGAAACGTCTTTTTGAATATCCGGTTTTCGTTCACAATCGGACCCCGATGTCCGGTATTCTCGGAAAACTCTATCTCGAAAGCCGGGAAGCCGTTTCTGTAACGAACTGTTACATCGATTCATGGATGAATCCGGAAAAAGTGGATCTGAGAGTCAATATCGTGAACCGTTCTGCAAAAGCTGCAACAGCAAAAATACAGAGCAGAATTATCGACTCTTCGGACAGGGTTCTTGCAGTTCTGCCGGAAATTTCCGAACGAATCCCGGCCCATGGCACCCATCAGGTCAGGACATCCGGAACAGTCAGAAATCTGCCGCGCTGGACGCCGGATACCCCGAATCTGCTGCAAATGGAGATCCGTTGCATCTCATCGGAAGGAACGGATATTTTCCGGGAACGTTTCGGTTTTCACGAATATTCCTACAGGGGCAGAGAATTTCTGCTCAACGGTCATCCGGTCTCGATCCTGGAAACCCTGACGCAGCATCACGGGCTTGCGGCCGACTGGAAAAAATGGTGGGGGGCAAATGCCATCCGTCGAGCAATCTGTCCGGAACAGCTGGATGCAGGAGATGAAGAAGGATTCTTTCAGCGCATGGTGCAGGAGGATATTTATCCCGGAACCGTGATGCCCAATCCTCCGCTTCTCCCGGAAAGCTACATTCAGCCCTTTACCGATCTGGAAATGGGACAGGTGGATTATTTTTACAATCATCCGTCCTTCTATATGTGGAACCTGGGAAACGAACTCGATGGACACGGTTATTTCCGAGCCCAGACCAGAAGCTATTACGAGAAACTTTTTGGAGGAATTACCGAAAAAATCTATGCTCTTGATCCTCAACGGGCGGTTGCAGGTTCGGGAGATGCGATTGCCGACTTCTTCCGCCGCAAAGCATGGAGCGTACATTATCCGTATGAATACAGCATTGCGCATGATCTGCCGAACTCAGGAAAACTGCTGACGGAAAAGCATCCGCTTCATGTTCTTGCACCCAATATGCCCTGGGATGGAAAACCGGTTTTCTGCGGAGAGAATTTCTCCGAATCCGGAGTCGGGCCGTATCTGGCGGCATTCGGCGGGGACATTCCGGATACCATGGCTAACTGGTTTGCTGTCTGGCGCGACTTTTTCCGCATCCGTTCCCGCTCCATGCGTATGGATGGAATATCCGCCATTGCGCCGTTTACACCGATTATCACTCTGCGGCATTACTATCCGATAGAACTCTTTGTTACAGATTACAAGGAACAGTATTTTGCCGGAACAGAAATGTCGCTGCCGGTCACTGTCATGCATGACAATTTCCGAAACGAGAAGTTGGCGCTTGCATGGTCGATCGGCGAGAAGTCCGGCACGGAAATCTTCGATTTTGCGCCCGGAGAACGCAAAAATGTGAAGCTCCCGGCCATTCCGCTTCCGGAAACGGAAACGGTTCTTCCAATCCGTCTGGAACTCCTCCGCAATGGAAAACCGTTGACTCCGAAGGCCGTCTGGAACGGAAAAGTTTCCGTCATCCGGAAATACAATGCAAACGGAAAAACCGCCGGGGTTCTCCATGGGGATAAAAAAGCAGCAGATCTGCTTAAATTCTACGGATTCAATGTCCAAACCGTGAATCCGCTCAGAATTCCGGACCATATCACCTTTCTTCTTTGCAGTTCAGGAACTCTCCCCGGAGACAGAAAAAATCTGGAACAGTGGACCGCAAAAGGCAATACGCTCCTGGTCCTGCTGGAGAAACCGGGGGTCTGCCGCATTGCGAATCAGGATATTCAGGTGCGGTCGCATAAGGATACCCATACCTTTAATATTGCCTCGTTTGATCCGCTGACTTCAGGACTGGACAATACTCTTCTTCGTTACTGGAGGAGTACGGACAGTCGCGTCATGGAAAATGCGATTGTCCGTCCGGACTCCGCGGACTGCCGCACCCTCTTCCTGTGCGGAGATTCCAGCGGACTGCGTTTTGCTTCGCTGCTGGAAGAAAAAAATCAAAAGGGACGCATTCTCTATACCACACTCCTCCTGAAAGAATGCGGAAAAGATATTCCCGCGGCAGGAGTTCTCCTGCGCAATGCCTCCATGCCGATGGAAAAGAGAACTATTCCGAAAACCGCAGTTCTTGTCCGGGATTCATGGCAGAAACTTCTTCAGGCGAACAATGTTTCCGTAACCGATCTGGCAGAGGCAAACGATCCGGCAGGCACGGTGATGAACTCTTCCATCGCTGTCATCGACGGAGAATCGCAGGCGGATGAAGGCAGCCTTCTGAAATTTGTGGAACAAGGCGGCACCCTGGTTCTCTGGCGCATGACACCGGAAACCCTTGCAAAGTTCGGCAAACTCATCGGGTCCGGCGTGACGCTCAGGTGCGTGCCGGATGACAACAGCAATGCCCTTGTCGGAATCAAAACCGGAACGCCGTTGCTGAACAGCATCTCCAACGGGGATCTCTCATGGCGCAGAGGACGCATCATGTTCGTCGCCGGCGGACGCGACATGCGCACCACCATCACCGCGATCTCCGATTACTGGTATGAATTCACCGGCAATGACTGGAAAGCTCTGACAGAACCGATCGCCCTTGCCGTCCGCAAACTGGGGAAAGGACGCATCATCCTTGATCAGATCCGCTGGGACAACGCAGGCGCAGATGCTCCGGAAGCCCTTCGCACAGCGCTTACCTGGTATGAAAATCTCGGCATAAAACGCTCCACCTCCCCGGAGGCAAAAGCGGCGTTTGACAGAATCCCCATCAAACTTCCCGGCAACTGGAAAGGGGAAGCCAATTCCATGGAAATAGCAAATGCCGAAAACTATTTCAGCAGAAATCCCGCAGCCGTGATTCTCGGTTCGGAAATGGAATTCACAAAAAATCCGAAAAAGATTACTCTGAATCTGAACAACCGGACCTTTGAGCGTCTTGTTCTGAACACGGCAAGCGCATTCGGATATATCGACTACTCCATGAACAAGGTGTATGCCGATATCCAAGTCAATTACGCCGGTGGGGATTCCGAAACGATCAAACTGAAATACGGCGATCATGGAGATGATATCCGGGTTCGTTCCGCAGCTCCGCTCGGCAGTGCCAAACAGATTGCCGCAATGGAAGTGGATGGAGTCTCGATCTACCGGACGGTCTGGAGCAATCCGAAGAAGGATCAGCCGGTGGAATCCATACGCATTTCCTCGGTGGATGAAAAGATTGTTCCGATTCTGTTCTCCGTGGTCCTTGAAACACGGCAGAAGGGAAATGAGAATTTGAAACGCAAACGCTCCGGGAAATGGTCGATCCCGGCCGGAATCCGTGATACGGGACTGGAGGGAGTCCGGATCTGGGCTGTCGGCGGACCGTTTGAAAACAACTGGACCGGAAATGTGGAAAACAAACCCAGGGCATTCGATCAGAAGTTTGCTCCGGAATATGGAGTGGATCTTTCGAAATTTCTCCGCGTCGCCCATGGTCTGACTTCGTGGAAAAAATATTCCGAAAAATTCAACTCGGCCGCACCGCAGATTATTATGGCGATGAATCCGGAAAACGTCCTTGAGTTTAAGAATACACCCAGAGACAAATACTGCGCCTATTTCTATACAAAGGTTTATTCGCCGGAAAAACGGAAAGTCCTTGTTGCATTCGGAAGTGATGATGCAGGGAAAATCTGGCTCAACGGAAAACTGATTCATTCCCACTGGGTGCTCCGCGGATCATGGCTGGGCGATGATATAATCGAAACTACTCTGGAAAAGGGATGGAACACGGTTCTAATCAAACTGATCCAGATGCGTCTCGGAGTCGGAGTTGCATTCGACATCAAGCCGTGGTTCGAAAACTGGAAAGCTGTTCCGGGACACACCATCGGAGCAAAACCATCTCTGAATTTAAAGTATGACGCCTATGCCGCAAACAATATAAAAATTCCCGCAGCATTGACCTTGAAAGAGTGCAACACAACAAAAATCATGCCGGGGACCTTTTCCAATTCCGGCATTTTTGCACAGAAAGATGCGGACGGTTCCGATTCCATTCTGTTTGACTACTCTTACGCAGGCAATCAGTCTCTGACAGTACCCTATCAGCAGTTCATGCAGCATGGAAAGTTCAAAAACGGGATATTCTCCATGGAATTCAAGATTCCATCCGAAGATGTGCCAAAAGGCAAGATTCATCTTGCGGGACGCAACGCCGGCGGGCGTCATACCGGAGATTTGCAGATTCATCTTGATCCTGATGTCCATGGCAATCCGGGTGATCGTCTGACGCTCTGGTGGGAAACAGGTCCCGCGGCCGATGACATCCGCAAACTTGTCCTGCCGCTGAAAAGGATCTTCCCGAAAGGATTGCCTTTTGACCGCTATCTGAAACTGAATATCTCCTGGGGCGATTCCGGATTCAAAGTCGAAATGGATGGAAAAATCCTGATGGAGGAAAAGAACAATCATACTCCGTGCTTCACATCTCCCGTGCACTTCTCATTCGGGCACAGTACAATGCCGGAAGGAAAACTCTACATTCGAAAAATCTCTCTTGAAGAACAGGAACAAGGTGTAAAATGACGAAAAAACTGTTTATGACGGATTTGGATGGAACAGCTCTCGGCGGCGGATTTCTTCCTTATGACCGTTTTCCCGATCATTACAGCGATTTTCTGGATGAACTCGCCGCAGACGGATGGGACTGGGCGATCAATACCACTTGGGATCCGGAAGGGCAATGGGATCTGATTCAACGCAGCAAGGTGAAGTCGCGTCCGCGTTTTCTGATCGCGGAATTCGGCCGCCAGCTTGTGGAAGTGCAGAACGGAAAACTGGTCCGGATCAATCCTTACACGGAAAATATGAACCAGCGGATTGCGGAATATTGCAGAAAACATCTTCTGCCGCTCCTGAATCAACTGTTTCAGAGGATTCCGCCGAAAAGCGTAATGTATTACGAACATTTGGCAACGATCAAATTCAGAGAAACCATATCCATGGAGATGTTCCCGGAATTGCAGGATGTCCAGAACAGTGGGATATTTGCGATCCACATGGAAGAACACGTTCTGGCTCTGCGGGCAGCGTTCCTTTCAAAAGGAATGCCGATGCCTGTTCTGATAGGGAATTTCGGTTACAAACCGGAAAACATTGTCTGCGCAGGAGACGAGGTGATGGATTTCGGAATGATGAATCCGGAATATTCCAGGATTTTTCTTGCTCCGGAAAACGCCGGTGAGGATGTAAAAAAACATGTGAAAGAGCATGGCGGATGTGTCGGATCACAAAAGTTTGCATCCGGGATCATAGACGCTTTCCGTCAATGGCAGAGGAAATGACCGGCAGAGAACAAGCGTCGGAAAACGAGCGTCAGAAAACAATCGCAACTCCGCAGATCCCCAGCGAGCTGACTCATCCATGACAACGGATTCCGCATCGGGCATGGCGGTTCAGCAAGATGTGTGCGGAAAACGGAAGCGGAATTTTTTCTGCGAACTCTGCGCAGGAAGCTGACATCGGCAAAAACAAAAAACGGGATTTTGAAGAGAATGAAATCATTCTGTTCCAAATCCCGTTTTATTGCAGCAGCTCCGGAAGCGGTAATCAAAGTTCCCGGAAAGAAGCAAGCTGCTGCGGCAATTTCTCAACGAATCTCCGAATTTCATCCCGGACCTTCCGGAAACAAGGTATGCGCCCAGCGAGCCCCATGGAGAGGAGAAAGGTAAGTGCCCAGCCACAAACCGGAATAATGGGAGGACGGCATGGGACGGGAAGGACGAGATTATTGGGAGGCGCAACTGTCAGAATATTGGGACAGCGGCTTGACGATTCAAGAATACAGCGAACTGAAGGAACTTCCT
>CALXMJ010000024.1 GCA_944389445.1 uncultured Victivallales bacterium
GGGTGTTGTCATTTGCGCAAACCTTTTTACTATAGCACACCTTCAAAAAACGTCAAATCACAACTGTTTTTCTGCGGATATCCGGCCAGATAAAACTATAGCACACCTTCAAAAAACGTCAAATCACAACAGTTGGAAACAACAATAAAGCCGGGAGTCAACTATAGCACACCTTCAAAAAACGTCAAATCACAACAACACGAAGCTGGATATATCATTGCTCCATACTATAGCACACCTTCAAAAAACGTCAAATCACAACCAAACGCGAATGGCTGGCACCAGGGGAATAACTATAGCACACCTTCAAAAAACGTCAAATCACAACTGGTTGCCTTGACGGAAACAACGCCCGCTTACTATAGCACACCTTCAAAAAACGTCAAATCACAACGTGCCGATGTCGACGTAGAGTGAGACGTTGACTATAGCACACCTTCAAAAAACGTCAAATCACAACAGAGCAACATCTCTCTGAGGAAGATTACCTACTATAGCACACCTTCAAAAAACGTCAAATCACAGCAGGACCAGATTACGGATATCATACCGCGTCACTATCGGTGCTGACAGAAAATCAAAAAACAGAAATCGAAAACAACGGTCAGCGGAAAAGAGCAATGATATCCCGGACAATCGGAAGGGTAGGGAACAGCTTCCAGAGCAGCGGAAGGGCAATTGCGAGTTTAATCACGCCCCACACGATTTCTCCGAAAGAAACGGAATTGTTTTCGTCGCAGTTCATTTTTTCTCCTTGTCTTGAATAAATATAAAACGGTTTACGCAAAATGCAAACGTTTCAGTCGAAATTTGCCACGGATATTTCCCCATCGGCGAACGATGCGGACATTACGCGATCAGACCTGCGCTGAATATCAGTGCACCTTAAAATTTTATCAAAACACAGCAAAGCAAGTCTCCGTTTTGAAAGAAAAATAACGACCGTTTTCGCGTACATCGAAGTCCTGACTATCTGAAAGGATCAGGCGTATTTTCCTATACACTATCAGGTGTCTGCTCATTTTTACGAACACTCTCTTCCGGAAAAAGTCCATCCGGGTCGCCGGGAAAACAGTGCAGATTCACTGCATGCTGGTATGGGACGGTAAGGAGCTGAAGCTGGTAAGCTGGAACAACGCCGGCGACGACTACGGCGATTCGGAATGGACGCTGAAATAAGAAAAGAGCGGCGAAAGGCACACTCAATCGTGAGCTAACGCGCCAAACCGCTCCCGATGATTAATGTACCACGTTTTGCGGAAAAATCAATTCGGACCATCAAAAAAACAGACTCAATCATTAATCAGGAGACTTTCCAATGGCAGAGGAACCACGTTTCGCTCCGGCGCCTTTGCAGACGCAGATTCACTGCGTGCTGGTTGAGGCAGGGCGCTGAAGCTGGTTAGGAACAACGCGGAGATGATTACGGCGACTCGGAATGGACGCTGAAATAAAAAACCGGTTCGCAACCCGCAGGCCGCCTCAATCGTGAGGTTCTACACACACTCGGACGAACCGGTTTGAAAAACGACCCCAGGACCAACCCTCACCACGAGGTGCACTATCCCGGAATCGCTCTCACTTACCACTATACCACGTTTTACCGAAAAATCAATTCGGACCATCAAAAAACAGACTCAATCATTAATCAGGAGACTTTCCAATGGCAGAGGAACCACGTTTCGCTCCGGCGCCTTTGCAGACGCAGATTCACTGCGTGCTGGTTGAGGCAGGGCGCTGAAGCTGGTCAGGAACAACGCGGAGATGATTACGGCGATTCGGAATGTCCACTGAAATAAAAACGATCCGCAAGCCGCCTCTGCCGTGAAGTCCGCAGATACTCGGGTCTATAGTTCCCTTCAAAAAACGTCAATTTGTAATCTCTTATAAGGAGGACGATCTTTTCCGATCAAGATGTTAAAATTTTTTTGAGCGGAAGACCCGGACGGATGGTCATTGTAATACAAAATTGATAATTCAGCTTGACGATGTTGGAAAAGGACGTTAATGTAAGCTCCGAAGAATTGATTGACAAATGACATCCATCTGATAAAGATAACTTTAAGCATGGAAGGCGGCTTTTCATGAAACTGCCATCATCTGCGATGAAAATCGTTACTATTGACGGTGAATACTGTATTGAAAGCCATGATTCCATGTGCTGGTTGTGTAAACACCGGAAACGCTATGTCGCGCCGTCCTGCTCCGTTTATCCGAAAATGATTCCATACGATATCTGGAACAACAAGAAAAAATGTCCGAAGCGCGAGGAATGCGGATAATCCCCTGGAACAATCCGCGCCCGGATATGTTAGATGTCGTTAAACAATGGCGTCTTCCGGAAGATTGTCGGGATCCAATTCCAGGATTTCAACATCGCCAAGAACTTTTTGCAGGTGGTGTACGAGAGCCTCTTGTGGATCGGCCCACCAATTCGGATGGTCAAACTGAAGCAAAGCACATTCTACTCTCAAGGCTATTTCAGGAGGCGCAGAAGTTTCTAAGGTCTCTGCCACTTCAAAAACATATCCTTTGAATTTGAATTTCATTATATTTTCCCTTTCAGAACCGAAACGACAAAGTTGAAATACTCCGGGTCTTGCTTTGCCAATGCAACAGGCGTTTCCAATATTTGTTCATTTTCCATTGACAAACCACCGCGATCCGCCTTCGAAAACGTCAGATGACAGCGGTTTTGAGTTCGTATGCAGAATGGATGGCAGCAGAGTTTTGAATCAGTCTTCCATTACGGTTGTGGTAATGCCGCGGCTGTGGCACTTTTTAAGGAATGCAAACGCCTCTTCCGCCGTATCCACCACTTTGAAGATTTTCAGGTCCTCCTCATGGATCATTCCTTCTTTAACCAGACTGACACGAAACCATTCCAGGAGCGGCTCCCAGAATTTTTTCCCGACGACCACCAGCGGGACCCGGCGGATTTTGTTTGTCTGCATGAGAGTCAATGCTTCACTGAACTCATCGAATGTCCCGAAGCCTCCCGGATACACGACGATCGCAACGGAATATTTCAAAAAGCAGACCTTCCGGATAAAGAAATAACGGAAGTCCAGACTCGTTGTCTGGAACTTGTTCGGATGCTGTTCCATCGGCAGTGTGATGTTGAGTCCGACGGAGATTCCTTTTTTCTCGTATGCGCCCTCATTTCCCGCCTGCATGATGCCCGGTCCTCCGCCGGTAAGGACGCCATATCCCGCTTCGGCAAGCAGATTTCCGAGTTTTCTGGCGGATTCATAATGCGGCGATCCCGGTTTTGTGCGGGCCGATCCGAAAATCGTCACCAGCGGTCCCTGTTTCGACATCGCTTCAAATGAGTCGACCAGTTCCGCCATGATCCTGAAAATGCGCCATGGCTCCTCCCGCGTGTAGTCCGGAAAGGAACAGATGGGGCCGATGAACGGAAGTTCCTGATTTTTATTTTCTTCCATGAGGCTGACTCCTTATAAAAGACCGTTTTTCTTCAGAATGTCCGCCAGAATGGAAGCGGTATATTCCTTCCGGCTGAATCTGTATTTTGTATGCATTGTCTTGACCGCCATGCTCCGCGCAAGCTCGGGAGAAAGGTCCTCCTTCAGGAATTTCTGATGGAGAGCGTCCAGTTCCTCCTGCTGCGGAGTTGTCAGCAGTTTCTTGTAATTGTTGTAAAGCGTTTCCGAAACGCCGCGCAGTTTGCTTTCCGAACGGAAAACTTTCTCTTTGGCGGCCGTGTATTTTTTCCACAGTTCGGCGAAAGATTGCTGTTTGGGCTTGTCCGTGATTTCGTCTTCGGAGGGGACCGCGCGTCCCCCGGTGGGAAGCAGATTTTCCTTTCGGACCCGCATGTCGAAATTGGCGCGTTTCAGGAATTCAATTTCATTTTCGAGTCGTTCGGCGGCATATTTTACGGTATTCAGAGCTTCCTTATACCCTTTTTCCCCGACCAGTCGTTTGAGCTTTTTGCTGCTTGCCGCGTCTTTCCGGTTCCTGATGGAAAGCACTTTTTCCGCCGCAGTATGAAATGCCTCCAGATTTCCTACGAGATTGAATCCCTGGGGGAGTTTCAGTTTCTGTTTTTGAATCTGCATGCTCATTGTTTTTCCGAGCGTCAGGAGATCCTCAAATGTTTCATCGTATTTTTTCCGGATTCCTTCGTTTACATAGTTTTTCCCCTGTGTGATCCGGTATGCGGATTTCAGCAGAGATTCGAACCGGTAAACCGCCTCATAGGTGTTGGATTCCGGATAGGGGTCTTCGAAGGTGTTGGCTTCAAAGGAGTAGTTCAGTTCCTGAAGATAGGTGATCTGCCGTCTCAGTTCGTTTGCATGGGTTGCGAGATCGCCCGCCTGAGTCGACACGCCGCGTTTCGTGACTCCGTCGATGTCCATGCAGCTGATCATTTTATTCAGCGTGGAGTCCAGCGATGTTTTTTTGATTCCGAGTTTTTCGATCGCCCGCTGGAGTTCATAGGCGCGGTTTCTGGCTCCGACGATCCGTTTCCGGTATTCCACCTTGTAGGCGGAAGTGGTCGGGAGCTTTTCCACCTCCTTGTATGATTTATCCAGATATTCCACATCGTCGGCAAAGTCTTCCAGCTTTCCCGCGCAGAGGAAAAGTGGGAGCAGAAAGAGAAAGAGAGCATAACGTATCATGAATCGCACCTCCTGATAATGACCAATGATGCCATTATATCACGGGAAGCGGAGAAAAGCAAATCCCGTAACTGTTTTGTTCCGGAAAAAGTTCTTTCCTGTATTTCCGTTCCGGGCGCCATTTCTGCTTTGCAGGCTTGCCCGCCGGGGATTATCTGTGATGAACGGAGGAGAAATACTCTCCTTTTTTTGTATTTTCCGCTTGAAAAAGTCATGGAAAATCCTTATATTCTCAACACCGTTTTTTCTATAGATACAGGGAGGTTTGGAATGGCTGAATTGGGAACGGCGCTGACCGCCAGCGCGGTAAAAGTAATGCTGTTGGGCTCCGGGGAGCTTGGGAAGGAAGTCACGATTGAACTGCAGCGTCTCGGAGTCGAAGTCGTTGCTGTGGACCGGTATGAAAATGCGCCCGCGATGCAGGTCGCGCACAGAAGTTATACGATCAACATGCTGGATGCCGCCGCTTTGAGAAACCTGGTCGAAAAGGAAAAGCCGGATCTCATCGTTCCGGAAATCGAAGCCATTGCGACTCCGGAACTGCTGAAACTGGAACAGGAAGGCTGGCATGTCATTCCGAATGCCTGGGCCACGTTCCTGACGATGAACCGGGAAGGGATCCGGAGGCTGGCGGCGGAGGAGCTCGGGCTGCCGACCTCGCCGTATCGTTTCGCATCCACGGAGGAAGAATACCGCCGGGCCGTGAAGGAGATCGGAATCCCCTGCGTTGTCAAGCCTGTCATGAGCTCCTCCGGACATGGTCAGAGCGTCATCAGAACCGAGGCCGATATTGATTCCTCCTGGAAAACCGCTCAGGAAGGCGGACGCGCCGGCGCCGGGAAGGTGATCGTCGAAGGATTCATTGATTTCGATTATGAGATAACCCTGCTGACGGTTCGTCATGCCGGCGGCACCTCTTTCCTGAAGCCGGTCGGGCACCATCAGGTCAACGGGGATTATCAGGAATCATGGCAGCCTCAGACCATGAGCGAAACCGCCCTTGCGAAAGCCGAGGAAATCGCAGGCAGAATTACGGACGCCATCGGCGGGCGCGGTATTTTCGGCGTTGAGATGTTTATCAAAGGGGATGATGTGATTTTCAGCGAGATCAGTCCGCGGCCCCATGATACGGGGATGGTTACGCTGATCTCTCAGGACCTTTCCGAGTTCGCCCTTCATGCGCGAGCGATTCTCGGACTGCCGATTCCGAACATTGCCTTCCACGGCCCTTCCGCTTCGAAGGCGATCGTGGTGGACGGGCATTCCACCCATGTCGCGTTCGGCAATCTGGAACAGGTTCTTGCCGAAAAGGATACGAGTATGCGGATCTTCGGAAAAGGCGAATTGAATGGGCACCGCCGGCTCGGCGTCCTTCTGGCAAGAGATGAATCCGTGGAAAAGGCTCTCGCAAAGGTTGAACGCATGAGAGCCGCTCTGACGGTGAAACTGTGACCGGTTCCGTTCGGAAAGTCGTGAAAAAGGGGTGAGTATGCATCGTATTGTTTCTCTGTCGGCTGCAATGGCGTGTGTGCTGTCCGCCGCGCTGTTCTGCTTCGGCGCGGAGTCTTCTCTGAAGGCGAGGATTCCCCTTGAGGAACAGCGGAAGCAGGCCGTGATTCAGGTGGATGGAAGCAATCTCCGCATTGAGGAGAAGCTACCTTTGCCGACGGACAAGAAAAAGAAAACCGATCCATCCTCCCTGGCTGCGCGGCTCGGCGAGCCGGAGAAGGATATTCATTGGACTCCGGCATGGAATCCAAAGGGATCGGGATCGCTGCGCCTGCGGTCCGTTGTTTCATCTCCGGATAAAAGTGTGATCGTCTGTCTGGAGGAGACCGGCACCATCGGGAAGGGGCCTTACGGTGGACGTCTCCTGATAGTGGATACGGTGGGCCGCCGCATCCTCCGGGTCTTTGAGATCGGAAGGAAAATCACGCGTATTGCGCTGGATCCCGCGGCCATGAGTGCGGTCTGCTTCGCGGAGAAGCAGGAGGAGTTGTCGCAGAAGTCCGGTTTCGCCGTGGTGGATCTGAGAAGCGGAGCGGAAATGGTTTTTGTTCCTGCGGAAACGCCGGTTTCATTTCTGGTTCGTTCCGGAAAGATTTATTCCGCTTCCGCAAACGGCGTTGTGACGGTGTTCCGTCCGGGCGCGGAAGAGAAGAAAACCTTTACGGCGGGTCCGTCGCCCCGTCTGGATCTTTCCGGCGACGGGAAACTTCTGATTGCCGCCTCTGACGATGCCGTTCGGTTTTACAATCCGGATTCTCTGAAGGAAATCCGTTCCGTCAAACTTCCTGCCGGGACCCGTCTTTACCGGATCGTTCAGGGGTCCCGTGATGCTTCCCGTCTCTTTTATTCCACCGGAACCGGCTACGGCAAATCGAAAGTGTTTCTGGTGATGGAACAGGGAGTCAAGGAAGTCTCGGACGATTCTTCCGGAGAGATTGCCTGCAATCCGAAGGACAATGCGTTTTTCTGCGGACGCCTCCTCCGGAACCGCCTTTACCGGCTTGATCCGAACACGTTTGAGGAGCTGTCGTACTGCGATCCGAAAAATCTCCGGCCGGTAACCTCGGGAAAGACTCTGGAGTTGTTCTGCGGTCCTCTGCCGGGCGAGGTGATTGTCCTGGATTCGCGCGGAGCCCTCTATTCCCTGCAGAGTATCCGCAAGCGCTGGCGGAAAAGCATGATCGTGGAATCCGGAATGCGTTGAGAGATCCAGACGGGAAATACAGAACCATGTCTTCAGAACTGCTTCTTGAGCCTGATGCCTTTGCATACGGAGGAAAGTCCGTGGCGACCATGCCTTCCGGAAAACGCTGTTTTATCCGCGGCGGGGTTCCGGGGGATTCTCTGCGTGCAGTTCTCAGACAGGAAAAGAAATCGTATGCCGAGGCGGAGATTATTGAGATTGTGAAGCCTTCCCCGAAACGGATCGTTCCGGTATGTCCCTTTGCCGCGGACCGGAGCTGTCCCGGGTGCGCTTATGCACAGGTGGATTATTCCGTGGAGCTGGAGTGGAAGCAGAGGCAGTTCGAGCGCTTTCTTCTGCACTCCGGAATCGTGACGGAGAGAGAGATTCTTGCTCCGGCAGGAGCGGCACAGCGGACCGGCTGGCGAAACAAGATCAAACTGACGGCGGATAAAAAACGTCCGGTGGTGAAAACCGGATACCTGATGGATGACAACCGGACTGTTCTGGATCTGCGGGACTGTCTGCTGGCGCGTCCGGAAATATCCCGTCTGATGAGAGAGACTCTTTCGTCGGGTGAATTTCGCGACTCTCTGCCGGAGGGCCGCTCCACCCTGACGTTCCGTTTTACTCCGCATGACGGCGCCCTTCTGCTGGAACGGGAGAAGGCGAACGGTTTTCTTCTGGATTCGATTCCTCCCTATGGAGATTTTCATGTGCCGCGTTTTTCCTTCTTTCAGATCAACACGGCGATGATGTCGCGACTGGCCGCGGAATTCATCCGGATCGCAGGCGAGTTGAAGCCGGAGTTGTTTATCGAACTTTACTGCGGCTGCGGAGTTTTTTCCGTTCTCGCGGTCGAGGCGGGAATCGGAAAAGTTTACGGATCTGAGATTGATTCCGACTCGATCGCCGCGGCGGAACGGAATCTGCATGAACATGGTGTGCCTCATTGCAGATTCCTTTCGGGCGATGCGGCAAAAGCGCTCGGACAGCTTCCGCTGAAGACGGCTCGCCGGACTCTTCTTCTGGTTGATCCTCCCCGTGCCGGGCTGGATCCGAAAGTGGTCGATGCGTTGAACCGAAGCAGCGTCCGGGACTTGATCTATGTTTCCTGCGCACCGGATACTCTTGCCCGCGATCTTGTCCGTCTCGGCGTTCATGGATGGCGGGTGGTTTCCGCCCGTCTCTTTGATTTGTTTCCGTCCACATCGCATTTTGAATCCATGACTCTTCTGAACCGCGCAAACCGGAGCGCTGCCGCCGATGAATGAGAAGAAACTGAATATGCATCCGATGGACGGCCACCGGGAACGCCTGCGCGCAAAGTATCTTAAAGCCGGACATGACGGAATGCTCGACTATGAAAAGCTGGAACTCCTGCTGACGTTTGTGATCGCCCGCCGCGATGTCAAACCGATTGCAAAAGAGATGATGGCGAAGTTCGGCTGCATCTCCCGCATCCTGGATGCCTCCGAAGAGGAATTGATGGCGGTCAACGGAATCGGCAGAAGCGCTTTCATTCTGCTTCGACTGCTCAAGGGCCTCTGTTCCGATTATCTGTACGAAAGGATTGAGAATAAGGAAATTGTGGAATCTTCCGAGGATGTTTTGAAGTATGCGAAGATGAAGCTTGCCGGATTGAAAAATGAAGTGTTCATGGTCATTTACCTGAATACCCGCAATGAAATTCTCGGGTCGGAGATTCTGGTGGAGGGCACGGTGGACCAGTTGTTCATCCACCCCAGACAGCTGATGGAACGTGCACTGAGCATGTCTGCCCGGGGGATCGTGCTGATTCACAACCATCCGAGCGGCACGGCGAAACCTTCTCCGGCGGATCTTGCCCTGACAAGTGCCATCAAGGTCGCCGCGGACGCCATGCGGATTGATGTCGTGGATCATCTGATTGTAACATACAACGCCTGTTACAGCATTGAGGCGGAGCGGCAGGTCGCGATGACCCCACCGCCGCTTGCGGCGTCGATGCGTGCGGCGGAGCAGAAGACGGTTCCTGCTGGCGCTGAGCAGAAGACGAAGAGTTCACAGGAAAAGGACGCGGATGCTTTTGTCGAACTGGCGCGTCTTGCGGCGCTCCGGGAGCTGGACCGGGGAAACGGGCCTAGCCATGTGAAGCCGCAGACGAAAAACCGGGATTTCCAGATCAGCGAGATCCGCAATCTTCCCCGGAAAAATATTGCTCGGCGCACGCAAAAAGACGGAGAGAACGCATGATTTTCGGCATCGGAACGGATATCGTTGAAATTGAAAGGATTGCAAAAGTGATTGCTCGGCATGGGGATCGTTTTGCGGAGTATATTCTCACGGATTGGGAATTCGCGGAGGCGCAAAGACGCGGCGACAGAATTCAGTTTATTGCGGGTCGCTGGGCTGCAAAGGAATCGGTGGCAAAATCGCTCGGCTGCGGTTTAGGCGGTCGATGTGCCTGGCGTGATATTGAAATTGTTGCGGATGAGAATGGTGCGCCTTCCGTTCGGCTTTCGGGGGCGGGGCTTCGGACCATGAAATCGAACGGGATTGCCCGGATTTTCATCAGCATCAGTCATGAACGGGGGCACGCGATTGCGATGGCCGTTGCGGAACGGTAAACAGATACGGCGTTTGAGATGGATCTACCAACAATTCTGAATGTGGGATCGGTGATTGGCGGAGCGATTGCTCTTCTTCTGCTGTTTCCTCTGTTTTATCCGCACGGAACTTTTTGGGAAACTCTCCGGTTTCTGTTGCAGCCGGATTGGATCAGTTGGATGAAGAATGAGCGAGGGGAGGATTTTTTTGCAACGTTTGAATTTTACTTCTGGCTGTTTTCCGGTTGTTTTATCGGATTCCTGATCCGGTATGGACTTGGCAGGCTGCTGGACTGTCCGATCTGACTCTTCGGTGCATGCAGATACCTGAGATCGTCTGTTTTTGAAAGGAGATGTTTCTCTGACGGAAAGCAGCAGAACTATTTGCTTTTCCCTCTTTTGCAGGCAAACGGTGGAATTAGAGCTTATTCCGTTTTGTAAGCTCCTGTTTGATAGCTTCCGTCAAGTCTTTGCTGAAGCGATCCGCATTAACCTTGTTCAGATGGGAGGCATCATAGGTTTGATAAGCATCCTTGGGGAAGGACAAATAGATTCCTCCGGCTTTTTCAAACTCTGTTTTGACGTTTTGTTCATTATAACCGGGAAGCTGATTTTCAATCGCTTCCATTTGTGAGGATGTCGGAGGGCGAAGTCCAAATACCAGAATTCCTTTTTCAGTCCATTTTCTGGTCCATGTGCAAATATCAGAGAAGGATTCTTCCGAGTATTTTCCGCCGGCAATCCGTTTCCGGTATTGATTCAGGCCATCTTCAAAGTATTTCTGATTATAGTTCAGATCATGGAAAAAGCCTCCGTTGATCCAGATAGTTTTGATCTGGAAAAAAGCGTCTTTTTTTTCTTTTTTCAGAATTTTATGTCGGATTTTTTTGAATCGGCGTTCATCCATCGGTTTGAAGAAGAGTTTGAAATAGTCCACCCCTTTGGAGGAGAACAGAGATGTCTGTCCAGCCTTTTTAAGCAGAAAATGAAAATGCTGATTGTTCCGTTGCTTCAGAAGCAGAGAATGCGGGGTGATTCCGAGAATAATGATTTTCAATCCCGGTTGTGAAGAGAGTTTCTTCTCATTGAAATAACGGAATATTGCATCCGTCAATCCTGCGGAAGAGAGCCCGACATTATAGGTTGGCAGGTGAAATGTTTCTTCCAGAATGGCAGGATTGACTCCCCGGTAAATCCTGGAATCTCCGAACAGGAGAATAGAATAAACTGGTTTTTTTCTGATTTTATCCATCCATTGCTGTTCTTCCTGAATGTTTTCCATTTCCATTTCATACTGGATGGAAACATATAGGTTCAAGCATCCGAAAAAAAACGTCAGAAGCAGAAGGGCTGATGCAAATAGAATAATTCGTTTTGAATGATGGTTAGAATTGAAAATAGATGAAAGCATTTCCGTCACCCCGGAAGAAGATTGTGATGAAAGCTAAAACGGCCAGCAGCACTGGTTCAACTTTTTTCCTGTCAAGCGGGAGATACTTGGCAAGAAGCCTGTCCAGATTGTACAGCATGAAAAGTTCCATGCCAGCGAATACAATCAAGTAGAGAAGAAAGACATTCCGCAGATCGAATTCTCCAGCGGACAATGTAAACATCCGGGAAAGAATGCAAAGAGCGTCATCCATCGTCTGAGCACGGAAAAAGACCCATGCCATTAAAACTTGCAACTGTACAAATAGAAAACAGAATAAAACCCCATACCATTTTTTTCTGAAATGTTCCTGATAATTGGTCGTCCTTTCCAGAGTAAGATATCCGGCATGGAGAGCTCCCCATGTGATGAAATTCCAGGCGGCACCATGCCATAACCCCGAAAGCAGAAATGAGATCCACACATTCCGAATCGCATTCAGACGGGGATGGCGTCCGCTTCTGGACCCCCCGAGTGGAATATAAACATAATCCCGGAACCAGGAGGAAAGGGAGATATGCCAGCGTCCCCAGAATTCCTTGATGCTGCATGCAATATAAGGATGATTGAAGTTCAAGTTGAAACGATATCCCATCAGTTTAATGATGCCGCGTGCAATATCGCTGTATCCGGAAAAGTCGCAGTATATTTGAATCCCGAATAAAATGATGACAATCCACCATGCAAATCCATTTTCCCAGAATGGGACATTATCAAAATAAGGGTTCACTAATTGAGCAACATTGTCTGCAAGAAAGCATTTTTTGAAAAAACCGATGATGACCAGTTTTAATCCGTTATATCGCATCGTTTCGGAACAGAGCGGTTTCCGAGTGAGAGAATAAAGCAGATCTTTCGCACGGACGATCGGGCCGGCGACCAGCTGCGGGAAGAGCATCAGGTATGACATATATAAAAAATAGGAACGGGTCGGCTTCAATTCATTTCGATAGACATCAATGGTGTAACTCATGCTCTGGAACGTGAAAAAGCTGATTCCCACCGGAAGAATCAGACAGAATTCCGGAATATGATTTTCCAGGTGAGTTTCAAAACCGAATATCCGGAAAAAATCATTCAGAATTTCCGCAAAAAAAACGGAATACTTAAAGATGGAAAGAATTCCAACCGCATTAATGATGGATGCTGCCAGTATAGTTTTCCGCTGCCAGCTGTTCTGTTTGCAGTTTCCCATCAAAAGGGCAAGAAGAAAATCGATGCTTCCCGTATAAAAAATAAGAAACAAAAAGCGCCAATCCCACCATCCGTAAAAAATGGCGGAACTGACCACAAGATACAGGATCCGTGGCAAAGAATAATTTTTTAAAAACTTCCAACCAAAAAGAAATAAAAGAAAGAATATAATAAATGTGAAAGAATTAAAAATCATAAAAGGTTTTCCTTCTGAGTGACAGATAAACTCATAATATATTTCGATATATTTTTTTTTCAAGTTTGTTAGATATTTTTTTATACTCTCTATAACTGAACTTGAGAAGCGGGATTTTATGTGCACGAGAGCAGAAGGATTCCTCCTGTTCCGAGAACGGCTCCGGCGATCTTCAGCGGGCCAAACCGTGTCTTCAGGAAGAGCCCTCCCGGCAGAAATGTGAGAATGGAGCTTATCTGGGTGATCAGAATGACGATGTTCGCCTTCTCAAGTGCACAGGTCATGATATATACAATTCCGAATACCAGTATTCCGGAACAGAGACCGTATGCCGCAAGCTCTCTGCTCATCGGGGGCTGATCGTGTTCCGATGCCGGATACCAAGACGATCCCTCCGGCAATCCAGCAGAGACTGTTCCGGAAAAGGAGTCCGCCACTGCCGCCAGATTCAGCCGATAGACGGTTGTGGAGAGTCCGGCACTCTGATCCTTCATCGAACTGATCGGAAGAAGATTCGCCGGAATGAAAAGAATTCCGGTTGAAATTCCTCAGAAACATGAATCTCTGGGAGAAGGCAGAAGGGAGGGATGACCGAAAGCATGAACCCTAGACATACCACCCCGGTCAGTGTCACAAAGGCTCCGGTCGCGGATTGTTTCCGTTTGAACAGTTTGAACAGAAAATCATTTGCCGCAGCACAGAAAAGACTCGCCAGCGTACGGAAAACAGTCATGGGAAATTCTTGTTTTTCATTATTTGCAGCAGATATTCTTGATTTTTTTTATATAAGTCAATATACTATTAGAAACAAACCGGAAAGCCGTTTTTTTTTAATTTTTCCAAAGCGATCTGGACCGGTGAGGATTTTTCCTTATTCGCATTTTCGTGATGTTCCATGGCATCAAAGAGGGCGATGCAGGCGGTCCGGTAGTCGACTCCGGCGATTTCCATAATCAGGCGCGTCCCGCGGTCGAGGAGCTTTTTATTGGTGCAGTCGACCCAGCTCATCCAGTTTCCTGTGATCCGTCCCAGACGTGCCATTGTTCCGGTGGAGATCGTGTTCAGGATGAGTTTGACAGCCATGTGTTTCATCAGCCGGAGTTCTCCGACGGATTCCGGGATGCGGATGGAGTAATCCGCATTCGTTTCGCTGCCGATGGCGAGGCTCCTGGCGGCGCGGAAGAGGGGCGCTGTGTGCCGGAAGGCTTTTTCCAGTTCCGGGTCCGCGGAGATGCAGACCAGTACTGCGGCATCGTTTCCGGAATCGGCTCTGTGTTCCGGGGCTTCGTTTCCCACCTCGAATTTCAGCAGATCATCGGCGGAGAGCGCCGGAGGATGGGCACAGACCGCATCGGCATTCATAGCCTTGTAATCGGCAATGGTCCAGCTCAGGCATCGCAAGGGACGGTTCATGGATCTTTTCCAGGTTTCCGGTGTCGGATAAAGCGGATTTTTTACGAAGGCCCATGACTGCGGGGAAACGGTATCGTCTTTTTTGCGGAAAGGCGGGAGCATGAAGGTCGGGGAACGTTCTGTTGTGTCTGTGAAGATGTCCAGCAGATAATCGTTTGCAAAGTAAGTGACTTTTCCCTTGTTCCGGTAAATTTCCGTTTCGAAGTCGATATAATCGGCGAGAGCCTTGACGTTTTCGGGTGATTCCAGAGCCTCCAGCAGAGAGCGGAACATGGAAGGATAATCGGGCGTGTTCCTGCCGGTCAGCCGGTGCATGATGGTTTCCAGAGCGGCCCCGGCGACAAGCTGTTCCGAAGTTGTCGCCTGCATGCGGGTCGATCCGGCGAGGGCCATCGGTCCGCAGGAAAGGTCCAGTACATGCACTCCGGGATTTTCGATCGCCTTCCGGGAGCGTTCCAGATGTTTTGCCAGCAGTTCCGCCGGATTGTTGAACAGAAGGAAAACTGCGCATCCCCGGTCCAGTACTTCGAAAACGGTTCCCAGAACAGAGGATGTCTCGCCGCCTTCGGTGATTGCGACCAGCAGATCGTTTGCATTCATCCGTGCACCTGCGACCTGTCTGCGGCCGAATTCCTGATAATCCTCGAAGAACTCCACCGACCGCACCAGTGCGTAATCGCCGCCGGTCATGATGCTTTCCACGCTGTCCGCAAAACGGGCTGTTTCCGGATGTTCGGCGCAGTGTTTTCTCCACATGGATTCCAGAAGAATGGAGAGGCGTCCGGTGGCGCCGCATCCGGAGAAGATTATCCTTCCGCCGTTCCGGATGGTGTCTTCTCCTTTCCGGACGAGGTCGGCGTATTCGGCGGAACGGAAGATTCGTTCCGACATGGCAAGAACACTGCGGTCCGCCCGCTGAAGGGTTCTTACGCCTTGTGCTGTCGAAGTCCGGAAATCGCTTTCCAGAGTTTTCGTCAGCGGATTCGATTGTTCCGTCGGAAGGAATCCGAGGTGGAATTGAGTCTCATGACGAATGAAGTGTTCCGCGTTTGCAATAGCTGTTTCCGACATTTGAAGCTGTTCCATGGGGTTATTCCAGAAAATAAAGACGGGTCCCGGAATCGGGAAAGTGTTCCGTGAAGGCGGCGGTGTTTTCCGCAGCGATTCTGCCGGAGAAGAGTTCCGTGACTCTCACAGCCTTCCGGGGAAGGGCAATGGGAACATCCGCGGCACCTTTTCGATGGACCATCAGAAATTCATTGGAACTCCAGATTGCGTTTCCTTCCGGCGTGTAGAGGTGGACTCCCGCCTCTCCGGCAAGACGCCGCAGTTCCTCTGCGGTCAGATCGAACATGTTTGCGTAATAGATGGAACGGTGGTCCGGGAACTTCCGGATGACAGGATTCCCGGTGCCGAACGGGATTCCGGTCAGAGTCTGCACGTTGTCCGGAGTGTATTTCCCGTCGGAAAGAATTCCCGGCGCATGAATCCAGACGATCAGACGGTCCGGCCGGTAGACGAACTTCTTCAGAACGGCATTCCGTTCCGCATTCGAAAGCGCATGATTCTGGAAGAGGATCAGTTTATACTGGTTCAAGTTGATTTTGCCGAGATCGTTCCATGCGGCCGTATCGAAGGGAAGGGCCGCATCGGAGAACTCATCGCGGAGCTTGTGGGCGAGAAAGTACTGCCTGGGATGGTCGTAGAAGTTGACAAGGTAATTGCTTTCCGGATCGTGGACGAGCAGAATTTCCGCATTGGAGCCGCTTGAAAGGGATGCGTATCTGTCCCAGAGCTGTTTCATCTGTGCGATTGCCCGTTTGACTTCAGGAGAGGAGTAGGAGCCGCCCCAGATGTTGAACCACCAGATGTGAAAGCGGTTGATGAGACTCAGAGAAAATTCCCGCTGAAGTCCGGCAACGTCCTCTTCCGGAGTTTTCCAGGCATTCCAGATTTTTCCCTCGATCCGGATATGATCCGTAAGGACGCGGTTGGTGGTGCTGGTGATGCGGTCGCATTCGTGCAGATAGGCGATGTTCCGGCGTTTCAGCATGTGCAGTGTGGCGATGTATCCGCTGGCGGAGCCGATGTCCCGCGTGGAGTTGCAGGAAGCTCCGATGACAAAATCGGGCGGGGCGGTGTCGAAGACGCGCTCACACTCATGCTGTCCTTCCGCCATCATGTGGAACGGATAGCCGAAGAAGATGCCGATTTTTCTCTCTTTCCCGGTCTTTTTCCGGGCGGAGGTGATGAAATGAATCGCGAGATTCGCCATGAGGTCGTTGACATAGTGAAGCCACTGGATGACGTGCGCTTCTTTTTCCGGATCGCGGATGAAATCGTGACGTGCGCTTTTGAGTTCCCGCGCGTTTGGAATCGGGAGGACGGGGAGCGCTTTTTTCCGGCACCACTCCTCATAATAAGCGCTTTTGAGTTCTTCTGCGCAGAAGTAGCTGTGGTCGATCCACTCCATGGTGCGCCCGCAGGCGAGGATGTAGCCTGCCATCCGGTCCGGATATCTGGATTCCGTGTATTCGAGGAAGGCGTTCAGATATTTTGTTGTCAGATTCAGCCATTCCGGATGCAGGGAGCAGGCGGTCAGAGAGTAGAAGGAGTCGAGGGAGAAGCGGCGCGCCAGCCAGAGGGGGGAGTTCAGATCAATTCCGCAGAAAAATCGCGCTTCGGGATGAAGTTCCAGAACGTCGGCGATATGCTGATCCAGAGAGGAAAAGTCATAACTTTCGTCATAGTTCCAGATCGGCGGATAGATGCTGTACGGTTCTCCGAATGCGTTCGTCGTGTTCATGGGGGAGATGGAGACCAGATTGATTCCGGCCTCCTTCATGGTTTTCAGTGCCTCGGTATCCCGTTTCAGAAATTTGCCGTAGGGAAGCCGATAGATCATGAGCGGTTTTTCAGGGACGTTCATTTTTTTACCTGTTTCTCCTGTTCAAGAAAGATGTCAATGAATTCGGATGGGTTCTTTTTGGCAGAGCCCAGTCCGGGGGTCAGCTGAAGATATCCGATCCGGTCTTTGCCGTCATTCAGGTTCGCAATGAGCGAAATGCGCATGGAATTTCCCGCAATCAGACGGAATGGACTGACTGCGAATGGGTGGAATGCCAGTTCGTATGTGACATGATCCGGTTTTACGGCAATGGCGCACTGGACGTCGTCGACTGGCCCGAGCTTTTTGCTCAGACTGTCATGGATCGCCAGGGAACCCCGCTGCCGGTTGACGAGGGGCTTGCCCTGGAACATGGCGGCATCGTATTCAAAGTCGTCGTCCTGATATCCAGTTCCCGGGAGGGCGTTTTTCAGAGGATCCATGGCGATTTGCAGACCGTCTCCGCGCCATGTTCCGGTCGGTCCATTCATATCAACGGGATGGAATCCTTTTTTCCAGACTGTGACCGCCATGTAGAATCCATCCTTATTCCATGCGAACCGCAGTTCCGCTCTGCTCTTTTTTTCCTCCATGTTCCAGGGGCGAAAGGCAAAGGCGTTTTTTTCCGCGGTCAGGAGAATCGGCGGAATTTGTTTCCATTCCCTGAGATCTCCGTCAAGGACGGGTTTTTTCTTCAGATAGGCGGCGGTGATTCCCTTCAGCTGGAATTCGAACTTTCTGCCTCCGATTTCCGCACTCAGCGGCCGGGGGGACAGGCCGATGGGACGCCGGGTGTTGAACAGAACGGCAGTTGCTCCTTCCGGGGGGATCGCGGGACAGGGAAGGCTCTTTTGTTCCGTTGCGCCGTTGAGAATCCGGACCGTTCCCGCGGGAATGGTTTTTCCGGTGATATTCCGGATGTCGAACGAGAACTGACGGCTGCTCCTGACATTGACGGAAACCTGCATCCGGTCGCTGCCGGTCTTCAGATCGGCTTTTGCGATCTCCTCTGCGAAGGAATCCAGCGGAAGAGTCGATTCCACATAACAGGGGAATTCGGAAAGTTCGAAGGAGTCGGCGGTTGTTCTGGTCCCCATGAAGTCATAGATGTCGAATTTCCGTTTGAAGGAGATTTTTTCCGGGGGGCCGTTCCATTTCCAGATGGCGGCGGTCCGTTTGGTGCCGTGGTCGAAGAGATAGCAGCGGTAGAGCAGTCCGAGTTTGACCTGCCGGACCATCGGAGCGTTTTCGATGCGGTCCGCCATGGCTTTTGCTGCGTACATGCCGTATCCGGGTTTCGGCAGATAGTGATTGTCGGGATTTCCGCTGAGTACCATGTTGTAAGTAACCGCGTAGTTGCCGGTTCCGAAACTGAAGTCGAAAAACTTCTCACTTCCGCCTGCAAATCCAATGAGCATGGTACGGATGATTTTTGCCGTATTGTTCTGATATGGCCTGAAGAAACGGTTGTCGGCCGGATTTGCCGGAACCATAGTTCCCCGTTCTGTAGCGAAAAGAGGATATTTTTTCCCGTGTTTTTCCGCATCCTTTTTCATGGCGGCGAGGGTTTCCGCATAATCCGGAAGTTCCGGAAGGGTCTGGTAGGGATGTTCGGTGAGAATGTCCAGATCCTTCCACGCACCGTACGCAAGGACGCTGCCGGTCCATGCCAGATCGGTTTTGCATGTGGTCGGACCGGCGATTTTTGCCGCCGGGTCAATGGGCCGGATCGCTTCCGCCGCGATCCGGATGATTTTGGCATTGCTTTCCGGAGTGATGTGATCGTATTTCTCCGGATCGGGATTTTTTGCCATTCCGGCGCGCGCATTCGGTTCATTGATGATTTCATAGGCGTCGACCATTCCTTTGAACCTTGCGGCGATTTTCCGCAATTCCTGCTGCCAGGAGGTTGTGTCTTTTGGGAAGAGATGGCGTTTTGTCTGTTCGGGAACCGCGCGGCTCAGGCAGAAGAGAACGTAAAAACCGTTTTTGTGGTACGGTTCGATCAAGTCGAATCCGGGAATCATTCCATTGTACTCCCAGATCCGGACGGCGGAATAGCGGAAATCCTTCAGGTAGCGCATTCCGATCCGGGTGTTGTGAGGGGCGAGGTTGACTCCTAGGCGCGGATTCGGCTTTTCCGGTTTGTCAATGATTCCGAGGTAGTAATTGTGAACGGCACCGTCCGCGACAATCTCCCAGTTCATTGCTCCGCGCAGATTCGGCGGAGGCGTGAGGCGGAGTTCCGTTTCCGCTCTGCCGTTCTGCAGGGGAATGGTCCGCTCTTCCGATGATGCGGCTTTTCTTCCGAAGAAGTCATAAAGGTTCCAGTGCAGGCGAACCGATTTTTTCTGCGGATCGCCGCTGACCAGAGTCAGTCTGGTGGAAATCGGTTCTCCCGTGAAATAATAGGTGGAGTCCTTGTTCAGCGTGCCGGAGATGCGGAGAGGTTCTTCCTTGTATTCTCCCTTGTCGGAATGGAAGAAGGAGGCGTTGTCGATCCAGAAAGTGCCGGGAGTCCGGAATTCAATGCGCGGTGTGAGCAGTTTGTACATCTGGTTTTTGAGGCTGCCCGCGAGCCAGCCGTTTGCCGGTTTTCCTCCCATGCTCGGAATTCGGAGCTGATATTTTTTCCATTCCGGGCCGACGGCTGCATTCATTCCGTACCATCCTTCGCCGGGGGCGAAATGGAGACGGATCAGCGCTTTTCTTCCGGGTTTGTCCGCCTTCATCCAGAGTGTCAGCAGGGCCGGTTTCCCCATGAGGATCGGAACCTGATTGAAGTGCATGATGTACTGGGCATCCGAATCAATATTCGG
>CALXMJ010000025.1 GCA_944389445.1 uncultured Victivallales bacterium
GGCGGACTCCTTCGGCGGCAGCCGGAAATACATTTACATATATAATCACCGGAGTGTCCCGGCTGACGATCCCGATCAGACGGACCTTTTTTCGCCGTTCGGCAATACCGATTTGAAGCAGGCAGTGGATACGGCGGACCGCGATCTCGGCCTCTCTTCCGCCGCCGCGCTGGTCATTCTGACGGACGGCCTGGACCATTCCCGTTTCAGCGGCGTTTCCGCAGGAGCGCCCGTGTTCGCAGTACGAACCGGGACCGATCTGGAGCGCGTTCCCGATCTCCGCATCGACTCCTTCCGCTCGCCCTCCACTCTGCGTGCCGGAGAAGAACTGGACCTGAACATTCCCGTCGTTCTGCGGCAAGCGGAAGACAAAACGCCGATCCGGATGAAAATCATCGTCGACGGCAGCGACTCCGGTGAGAAGTCGTTCGAACTTGCCTCCGGTGAGCGGCGGGACATTCCCTTCAAAACCTCTTTTGCAAAGCCCGGACTGCATACAATCCGCTTTGAACTGAACCGTCTGCCGGATGAGGCTTCCTATCTCAACAACATGCGGGAACTTGTGATTGAAGTCCGGGAGGACGATCTTTCCCCCGTCCTCTATTTCCCGGTTCTGACGAACACGTTCCGGCCGCTTACGCGCCTGTTCCGTCAGACCGGCCGCAAATTCACCGCACTCTATCAGCTCCGGAACGGGATTCATCAGGTGATCGGCAACTCCCCGGACCGCACTTATGATAAAGGCATTCCACCCGATCCTTCGAAAATGAAGCAGACCGATCTTCTTTTTCTTGCGTCGGGCTGTGCAGACGATTATTCGGAAGCGGAAATCCGCTCCATTGAGCAATATGTTTCCGGCGGCGGAACCATTCTGATCTACGGCGGGCCGGGCGCATTCGGTTCAGTAAAGCAGCGTCTTTTTTCCGCAATGCTTCCGGTCCGGAGTTCGCAGAGCCGATTCACGGATGCCGTCTTCCGCTTGGAATCCTCCGGGAATACCCTGTTTGACGATCTTTTGAAGGAGAGTGTCTCCATTCGCGGATTGAATCTGGTCGACCGAGTCAAATCCGGAGCGGAAATCCTCCTGAATGCGGTTGGCGACAAGAAATATCCGCTTGTCGTCTCCATGCCGTACGGTCGCGGCAAAGTAATTGCTGTTCTTACGAATTCCCTGCATCAGCTCGGTTCACCGGAAAGACGTCATCAGCATTTTCGCACCTTCTGGGAAAATATGCTGGTTCATGCAGGAGAGGGGATCGGCGACCGAATGGAAATTTCCGCTCCGGAACAAATTCAGGAAGGCGCTTCCCTGAAAGTGACCGCCACGGCGGACCGGATCGTCTCCGCGGAAGCCTTCCTTTCCCGGGCAGAGGAATCCGATTCTCCGAGACGCATGAAAATGACTTCCCAGGGACATCTCTTTTCCACCATCTTCCCCGATGTCCCCGCGGGGAAATACATTCTGGAAGTCAAGGCGCTGGATCAGAACAATACCGAACTCCACCGCTACCGCATGGTCTATTCCGGGGAAAGCTCCGCGGAAAACGACGATCTTAAAGTCTCCGACGACAATTTCATGCGTTTTACCACTCATGGCCGGGTTTATCTCCCCGAGGAAACCGCACGTCTCCGAACCGACATCAACGCCGTTCTTCGGAAAAACACCGTGGACCAGGAGTGGCATCCCGTTTTCGAAACCCCGTTTTTCCTGACCGCACTTTTCCTCCTCCTCATGACCGAATGGTTCCTGAGGAGGAGATACAACCTGTTCTAAAGGAGATTCCCGTCATGCTGAAATATTTCCTTCTTCTTCTCTCCGTTCCGATGCTCGCCGCAGACGTTTTGGACGCGGTCGTAACCTTTTCCGATGGATCGAAGGTTTCCGGCCGCCTGACCGTCATGGGGTCCCGGCCGATTACCATCAATCAGCAGAAGGACAAACGCTCCCGCGACCGGAAAATCGAACTTTCCGATATTGTCCTCCTGACGCAGAAAGTCGAAAAAGCCTCCATGGAGCGTCCATGGATGTTCAAGGAATCCGGAAAAACCGAGAAGGTTTATTTCGAAGGCGAATACCCCCTGATCCATTTCTCAACGGAAATTCTTCTGGTCAGCGGCGAAGTCGTACGCGGACACATTATCTCCATCCCCTTCCGCTTCAAAGGCAATGGTCCCTCCAAACTTTTCCTGAATCGCCAGATCAAAGGGAAAAACGGACAGAAAATGGATGATTTGAAATACATCGAAAAAATTGCTTTCCCGCGCAAAGCCGATTCCTCCGCAATCGGAATTTCCGGATCAGTCTCGGGATTCGGAACGCTTCAGGAAGCCGCCGCAGTGGATCGCCGCCGTCATGTGGTCATGAATGCGGAAATCAAAGGAGAGCGCTTCGTCTTCCCGAATCTTCTGCCCGGGGAATACGATCTTTTCCTGCTGACAGAAAATGCCGTCCTCGCCGGTTTTTCCGGAACGGATCAATTTCCGGAGACTCTGAAAAAGAATTTCAATCTTGCCGACGATTTTTTCCGCCATCGCCGGCTTCTGCTTCTCGACGGAACCCGGACTCTGATCTATAAGCGGCGCTCGGATTTTTACGCGGCAAAAAAACATGTCGACGGCGGATTCCTCTGGCATCTCGAAATCTGGAACTGGCATACCGCGGGAGACGAATGGAAACTGGATTCCCGCGATATGCCTCTGCGCCGCATGCAGAAGGGCCGCGAAAAAAATCGCACTCTCTACCAGATGAAATCTCTGTACGGCATCTCCCCGGCCGCATCCCGCGAACTCATCATCCGCAAGGAGACAGAACATGAATTTATCCGAATCCTTGACTGAACTCCGCCGGGAACGCTGCCGGAAATACTGGTCCATCGCGCTCCTGTGGCTCTTTGCCGGCAATCTCGGCACGATGGCTTTTCTCTTCATCCTGGACAATCTTTCGGGCTTTTCCAGAGATTCCCGCATCTTCCTGCTGCTTCTGTTCGCGGCAGGGAATCTGACGGCGTGGATAATCCTGATCCGGAACGCCTTCTCTCTGCGCCGCACGGAACGGGACGACGCCGTGGAACTGGAACGCATCAATAAAATTACGGATAATGTTCTTGTCAACGCCGTCTGCTTCCGCCGCGATTCCACTCTGCCGGATCATCTGGTATCCTATTTTTCCGAGCGGGCGGATGAAAGATGCCGTTCCATTCTCATCCCCGGAATGCTCCACGACGCCCTTTTCCGCAGAGCGCTCACCGGATGCGGAATCATCTGTTTCGCCTGTCTGCTTTACCTGCTTCCCTTCCATAAATATGCCCGGAATGCATTTGCCCGGTTCGCAAATCCCGCCTCCCGAACCGCCTCTCTGAATTTCACATCCTTCGAAGTCGACCCGGGAAATTGCCGGGTGCCTCGCGGCAACAATCTGACTGTCCGGGCAAGAGCCTTTTACAATGGACATGAACTCTCAGACCTGAAACTGCTCATCGAAACCGCCATTCCACCGGTTCTCTATCATATGGATAACGGAACGTTTACGCTGAAACAGCTTTCCCGGGATATCGTATACAGCATCAAGACCGGACGGGAATCCAGCGAAAAATTTTCCATCCGGGTCGTCGCACCGCCTTCCATCCCGGATTTTAAACTTTCAATCTCGCCACCCGCCTACATCGGTCGCAAAACGGAGATTCTCACTCCGGGAGAACAGTTCAAACATTCCGCGCCGGAAGGCAGTACGGTCACAGTCGTCTGCGGAGGAATCCAGCCGTGCCTTTACATCAACGGAAAACCGCAGCCGACAGGTGTCCCTTTCCCTCTCAATGAGGATCTTCAGCTGCGGATTTCTCTCAAAGACCGGGATGGTCTCTTCTTTGAAAATGCATGGTCCGGGGAACTGAAATGCCTTAAGGACAATCCCCCGGAAGTCCGGTTCCTGAACACAAAAAACAATCTCGAAGCCGGATACGGGGAACTCATCCCGATCCGGATTTCCGCTTCCGACGACTACGGCGTCTCCTCCATCCGTCTGGCCGGCGAAGTCGAAGGCAAAACCATTCCATTCAAGGAATACCGCTATCCAGCTCCCGGCTTCCGAAACCGCAACGAAGTCTTTCTTCTGAAACTGACTCCTGCCATCCTGCCTGCCGGCGGTACATTAGAACTCAAAACGACAGCAAAAGACACAAAACAACAGGAAACAACATCGCAATCCACGATCACCATCCACCAGATTGATCTGACGGAGCGCCTGAAAAATCAACTTGCTTCCGGCGATGCCGCCAAGTGTTACGAACTGCTCTTTACCGCTCTGCGGGAACAGACCGCCGTTCGTGACCGGATTTCTCTTCAGCTGAAACAGTTCCCGAATCATCAGCGCGACCGCCTCTACCGCGAACAGACCCGTATCGACAAGCATATTCAGAATGCGGAGCGTGAGGCCGGGAAAGCAAAACTGCCATCCCCGTTTCTGCGTGCTCTGAAAATACTCAATACAGATTCCAATCTCCTTCTGAATGACGTCAACGAGATGCGGAAAGCTCCTTCCTCCCTGAAAATCAATACGATCGTTCTGAAACAGACCGCCCTGATTGAAAAACTCCGGAAACTTCTCGGCGCTCTTGCCCTGCGTCAGCGGAATGAGGAAAACAAAAAAGCCCTCGCAAAGGAAAATGAAGCGGAAAAAGAACTCTATGAACAGATGAAACAGTTGAAAGACAAACTGGAACGTTTCAAAAATGAACAGCGGAAAATCAAGGCGGATACCGAAAACTTCGATCCGAAAAAGACCGATGACTGGAGCGAGGGGGAAGAAAAACTTCTCGGCGATCTCGCCGCAAAAGAACAGGACTGGGCTCAATTTTTCAAAACGGCATTCTCCGATCTCTCCAAAAAACAGAATCAGGATTTTTCCAATTCCGCCATGGCGGATGAATTCGTCGAACTCTACGAAGAACTGCAAAAGGCTGGAAACGCTCTGAAGGCGAAGAAAATCGAAATTGCAACCGTAGCGGAAGATACCGCTCTGGTCGGAGCGGAAAACGTCATTGCCAACCTGGAACGCTGGCTCTCCGACAAACAGGATTATATTAAATGGGTCGCGGAGGAGGACGGGAAATCACAGGACGTGAAACTTACCGATCTGCCTGCGGAACTGACCGATATTATCGGCGATCTCATCGAACAGGAGGAGGATATGGGCGAAGACACCAATGACAGTTCCAACTCCTTCTCCTATGACAGCGACGACGGACTCGGCTGGGGAGTCGCCGACGGAAACATCGACAGCATGCAGGCAAAAGGAATCACGGGAAATGTCCTTCCCAACAACAACGAGGTAGGCGGGCGTTCCGGCGAGGGCCGTTCCGGTCGCTCCTCCGGACAGTTCGTCGAAAAAGAGGCAACAGGGAAGGGCGGCAGAAAAACACCGACCCGTCTGGTGCAGTCCCCGTTCGAAAAAGGAACCGTTTCCGATAAGTCAAAAGATCCCCAGGGCGGGGCTTCCGGCGGCGGAAAACAGTCCGGAGTCGGAGATGAGGGATTGAGCGGCATAACGCCCGATCAGGATCAGAAAACCGGTATCCGTCTGGCGGGAAATCAGGCGGAACTCAAGCAGCGGACCGAAGCCATGCTGAAGCGGCTGGATGATGCCAATCTCCCCGCAGGCGATCTTCGCGACGCCCTCGAAAAAATGCGCGCTCTGGAACGGATCGGAAGCGGCGACGGACCCGAAATCCGCCGGCTGAAAAGCGAAGCCGCACTCTCCCTCCGGAAAGCAAGAACCGCACTCGAAGTTACCGTACAGGCGGAAAAGGAAAAACTGCGCCGAAGACAAAAAGAGACTTTCCCGGTCAAATACCGTTATCATGAAAAAGTCCCGCCGGCATTCGAAGAATATGTAGGCGAATATTTCAAGGCAATCGCAATAGAGGAGGCTTCCGAATGATTTTCACTCTGCTTCTTGTCGCAGCGAATCTCCTGCCGAACGGAACGTTCGACGAGGGAAAAGATGCTCCTGTCCGCTGGGAACGCGCCGATGGACTTACTTCCTTCTGGATTACAGAAAAAGGACGCGGCCGAATTCTCAAAATGGACTCCCGTCCCGAACGGAAACAAGTGCTGGCGTACCAGGCGGAATTGAAAAAGAATCCATCCGCTCCACCGCCGAAACCCCTGCCGGCAAAGGCTCCCTATTACAGTTCCATCGGCGGAAATGAGGGAGTGATGATCGACTCGGAGCTGATTCCCGTCAAGCCCGGACAGAATTACAAACTGACCGTCGACGCCCGCGGCAATTCCAAACCGTTCGTCTGGATCAAAGGTTTCCGAAAACATCCGAAACGCAATGTGCTCATCGACAGCTATCAGACTCGGCTGCACGCCTATCCCCTCTCGGAAAATGAGTGGCGCACCTTCTCCATCGGATTCAATCCCACAGCGAAATCGCCCCATACGGAGCTTATGAAAGTACGGGTCTATGTCTACTGGCCTTCCGGGGTCTGTTATTTCGACAATATCCGGCTGGAGGAAATCACCGAAGGCGAGATGAAAAAACTCATGAAAGAACGGGAAAAGGAGTGAGCCCGGGGAAAAACGGAAACATCGGACTGCTCACTCCCCGCTCCCGTTTTTCTCTTTCCGCCTTTCGAGCAGTTCCCGCAGAAATACTGCGGCAGTCAGCACGGAAAGCAGAAGCATGGAAATCCGCCAGATCCCCAGCAGATGGTCCGCGTGGTGCCAGCTGCCGCCTCCCCAGAGCGCCAGAATCGAACCCAGCAGATTGATTCCCGTGAACAATGCGAAAAAGACGATCCAGATCCGGATCGGCATCTCCAGGTCCGCTTTCCGCAGTTTCCACAGTTTCCAGAATGTCATCAGCAGGACTCCGCCCGCAAAGAAGGTCAATGCCTCCAGCACCAGAGGAAACCACGGATAAACAGCTTCTCTCCGCAGCGGATCGCCTCCATGATGCAGAATCAGAAAGCCGACCGTCAAAATCAGCAGGAACGCGGCTCCCTGAAGCACTGCGTAAATCTTGAACCCTGTAATCATGAACGGCGTCAGCAGCGGCCGAAGCATGGCAATCACTCCCAGCACCGCAATGATGCAGAACAGCTGCGGCAGACGGAAGATCGGCAGCGCAATGTGAAAATGATGAAATAAACCCGTCGAGGAAAAAAAGTAGAGAAGAGAAAACAATATTCCCAGAATCAGATAAAATTTTCTGTCCGGGGTGTGCTCCGGTGTGCGTTCCATGGCAGAATCCTTTCTTTTTGCTTTCACGCATTAAGGAATATACAGCTCCATCGACTCCGAGTCAATGATTTTATCAAAAAACTCTTTGCTTCAGACTTGAAATCCTGTCAACATTATGATATTATATTTTTTAATATAAAATTAAAGTTCATAATATGAACAATCAGGCTTTTTATGATAAAAGTTCTCGGCAAGATTTTTGAAGTGCTGGAAACGGTGGTCTGCGAATCGCCGAACCCGATGACTCCGATGGAGATCGCCGGGAAGCTGAACATGAACCGCCCGACCTGCTCGCGAATTCTGAAGGAACTGACCGATGCGGGTTATCTGATCCGGATCTCCCGCCAGAGCGGGTATGCGGTCGGTCCCCGCTCCTTTACCTTCGGAGGAATGGTGAAATACAAATCCCAGCTTCTGGAGAAAGCCCGCCCGTATATCAAGGACTGCGCCTTTCAGCTTTCGAAATCGGTTCTGCTGTGCGAACGGCAGGGATGCGAACGATACATTCTCAGTCATTACAATTATTCTCCGCTGAACATCCGCCTGAAGCAGCTCTCCTTTCACGATCTCTTCGAAACGGCGACCGGCATGGTCCTGACGGCTTACGCTCCGCGGAATGTTCAGGAGGAACTCTATCACCATTACCGGGAGAACAAGTATCTTTTTTTCCCGGAACTGAAGCGTTTTGAAGATGTTCTGGAATCTTTTGAACAAATCAAGCGGGAACGAATCTTCATCCGGGACAAGTTCCGGACTTTGCAATGGATTGCCGCGGTCCCTGTGTGCCGGAACGGTATTGTGACCGCCGCGCTCGGACTCTCCGCACCCGCGGCGGACGCGGATCGGAATGAACGTCCCCTGATGATAACGGAACTGAAAAAAACAGCGGAATTGATCTCGAACGAACTTTCAACCATAGAAACAACAGGATGAATCCAAATGAGTATGAGCATCAAAGGAAAAAAAGCACTAGTGACGGGAGCCTCGCAGGGGCTCGGCAGAGTCATCGCAATCATGCTGGCGAAGGAAGGGTGCCATGTCGTTGTCAACTGCGCGCACAATCCGCAGAAGGCGGAGGCTGTGGCGCGCGAAATCCGCGACGGAGGCGGAGAGGCTTCTGTCTGCGTATGCGACATTTCCGATGAAACAGCCGTCCGGAAAATGTTTGCTGATCTGGGAGGCGTGGATATCCTCGTCAACAACGCGCGCATTGATCCCTATTTCCGCAAACCGGGAATGAGCGACGGCGACTGGTGGGATCTTGTCATGCGGATCAATCTCAAAGGAGCCTATCTCTGTTCTCAGGCGTTTTTCGATCAGGCAAGGGGGCGCGGCTGGGGACGTATCGTCAACATAGCCTCTGTCCGTTCCTTCATTCCCGCTGAGCCGAACATGATCGCCTACGGCGTTTCAAAGCTTGGAATGCACGGAATTACCCGTGCATTCGCTCAGAACGGAGCGGAATTCGGAATTACGGCCAATACCGTCTGTCCGGGAATGGTGATTACGGAAAACATTACAAAACGTCTCACGGAGGAGCAGATAAAGGCGTCCGAGGCGAAGATTCCCCTCGGCCGCGGCGGAACTTGCGAAGAGATGGCGGATGCGGTCCTTTTTGCGATAAAAAACGCATATGTCACCGGTGAAACCATTCATGTCAACGGCGGCGTCTACTATGCGCCCTGATTTTCCGGCAAAAGGATTTCTGTGATGAAAATAACTGCGATCAAAACATTTATCTGCAATGCCTTCCGCACCAATTTCGTATTCGTGAAAGTGGAGACGGATTCCGGAATCCACGGCTGGGGAGAGGCAACTCTGGAATACAAGGAACTGACCGTGCAGGCGGCGATCCATGATCTGGAATGCTATCTGATCGGAAAGGATCCGCACAACATCGAAGCGTTCCGGCATGACTGCTATCGCGATGCCTACTGGCGCGGAGGCCCCGTCCTGATGAGCGCGCTTGCCGGTGTC
Organism: uncultured Victivallales bacterium; assembly: GCA_944389445.1. Lineage (GTDB taxonomy): Bacteria > Verrucomicrobiota > Lentisphaeria > Victivallales > UBA1829 > UBA1829. The sequence continues at coordinate 9,223 of CALXMJ010000025.1, forward strand.
GAGATGGCTCTTTGGGATATTAAGGGCAAGGCGCTCGGTGTTCCCGTCTATCAGCTGCTCGGAGGCAAGGTCCGCGACTCGGTTCCCATCTATGTCAACGGCTGGTTTTCTCCCGCAAAGACACCAGACGAGTTTGCCGAAAAGGCTCTGGAGGTCAAACGGAAAAAATTCACCGGGTGCAAATGGGACCCCTTCGGCAAAGCGTGGCAGCAGATATCCAAACATGATCTGAACAGCGCCATGGAGTGCATTGCTAAAGTTTCCGAAGTCGTCGGCGAGGATGTCCAGCTGCTGATTGAAGGACATGGACGGTTCGATATTCCTACCGCTGTCAAAATCGGAAAGCGTCTGGAGGAGTTCGATATCTTCTGGTTCGAGGAACCGATCCCCCCGGACGACAAGGAGGGAATGCGCGAAGTCAAGGAACGGGTCCGCGTTTCGATTGCGGCGGGAGAACGACTTTACAACCGCTACGAATACCGCCAGTTCTTCGATCTGAACTGTTCCGATTACATCCAGCCCGATATTTCTCATGCGGGCGGAATCATGGAGATGCGGATGCTCGGTGCGGAGGCCGAGGCCAGACATATCGGTTTCTGTCCGCACAATCCATCCGGACCGGTTGCCAACGCGGCGACTCTTCAGCTCGCGGCATGCGTCCCGAACTTTGTCATGCTCGAAATGATGATGACCGATGTCCCGTACCGCGCCGATATCTGCGACGAGGACCTGACTATCGACAAAGACGGCCGCATGATGATTC
>CALXMJ010000026.1 GCA_944389445.1 uncultured Victivallales bacterium
ATTGTTTGAAAGCTATGAACGCCGGATCAAACAGATCAATAAATTTCTGAATGACAACGGAATCGCTTCCCTCGAAGAAGCGGAGAAAATCTGCAAGGACAAAGGTCTTGACATCTATCAGCGGGTCAAAGACATTCAGCCGATCTGCTTCGAAAACGCCTGCTGGGCATATCTGGTCGGCGCCGCCGTTGCCATCAAGCGCGGACAGACCGTCGCCTCCGAGATCGCCAAGACCCTCGGCGAAGGTCTCCAGTCCTTCTGCATCCCCGGCTCCGTCGCCGATGACCGCAAGGTCGGTATCGGACACGGAAACCTCGCCTCCATGCTCCTTCAGGATAAAACCAAATGCTTCGCGTTCTGCGCAGGTCATGAATCCTTCGCCGCCGCGGAAGGCGCGATCGGACTGGCCAAATCCGCCAACAAGGCACGCAAGGAACCTCTCCGCGTCATCTTGAACGGACTCGGAAAAGACGCTGCGGAAATCATCTCCCGCATCAACGGGTTCACCCACGTCGAAACCAAATTCGACTATAAGACCGGTGAACTCAAAATCACGAAGGAAAAAGCCTACTCCACCGGAGCCCGTGCGGCTGTCCGCTGCTACGGCGCCGACGACGTCCGCGAAGGCGTCGCCATCATGTGGAAAGAGGATGTGGATATCGCCATCACCGGCAACTCCACCAACCCGACCCGTTTCCAGCACCCCGTCATGGGAACTTACAAGAAAGAGCGCATCGAGGCTGGAAGACCCTTCTTCTCCGTCGCTTCCGGCGGCGGAACAGGCAGAACCCTCCATCCCGACAACATGGCCGCCGGCCCCGCCTCCTACGGCATGACCGACACCATGGGAAGAATGCACTCCGATGCTCAGTTCGCCGGTTCCTCCTCCGTTCCCGCCCACGTCGAAATGATGGGCCTGATCGGTATGGGCAACAACCCGATGGTCGGTGCGTCTGTTGACGTCGCCGTCGCCGTCGAACAGGCTATGAAGAAGGCGTAAGTCTTCTTTTGACTGCTTGAAGCATCTTGCAGAGCCGTCTCGTTTCCATGCGGGACGGCTCTCTTTTTTTTGCGAGAGAAGAAAACCGCTTTGAAAAGCGGTTCTTCTCCCCTCGCGCTCCCCTCTTTCCCTAAACTTTTGACGCCTTTGCATAAATCGCAAAGGCTCCTGTGTCATCAATCTCACATCAGACGTTGATTCGAAATTCTCTGTAAAAAAAAGAACCGGAGATTTCTCTGCCGGTTCCTGAATATTTGTTGTCTCTTTGAAGTGTTACGGGTTCAGCGCCTCGGGATAAAGGGATTTGATGATCCCCAGTTCCAGTCCGCGAATCTCCGCAAGACCTTTCAGACGGCCGATCGCGGTATAACCGGGATTCGGGCACGGCGGCTTGGAGAGATCGTCGAGCATGGTGTGTCCGTGGTCCGGGCGGAACGGAATCTGCCAGTCGGGACGTCCCTCTTTTTTGCGGCGGAGCTGTTCCTCAATGATCGCTTTGACAAGGCCGTACATATCGACACAGCCTTCCAGATGATTCGCTTCGAAGAAGTTGCCTTCGCTGTCGTGCTGGGTGCTGCGCAGATGGATGAATCCGACCCGCGGAGCACAGGATTTGAACATCTCCACGATGTTGTTGTCGAGTCTGCCGCTGAAACTTCCGGCACAGAAGCAGATGCCGTTGGCGGGAATATCGACCATGTCCAGAAGCACCTTGATATCCTCCTGCGTGCTGAAAATGCGCGGAAGGCCGAGAATGGAACGCGGAGGATCATCCGGATGAATCACCATCACACAGCCCGCCTCCTGCGCGACCGGTGCAACTTCGGAGAGGAAATATTTCAGGTTGGCTTTGAGGTCTTCGCGAGTCATATTGGCATAGCGGGCAAGCATGGAACGGATGTCGTCAAGAGTGACGCCCTTGAAGCCGGGGAAGTTGTCGATAATGCCGCGTGTGAGCGTATCGCGCTGCTCCGCCGTGAGACTGTTGTAATACTCTTCCGCTTTCTTCACCATTTCGGGAGAATAATCTTTTTCGGCGCCGGAACGTTTCAGGATGAAGATTTCGAATGCGGCGAATTCCTTCTGATTGAAGAAGAGCGCTTCGGAACCATCGGGCAGTTTGTAGTGAAGATCCGTCCGGATCCAGTCCAGCACGGGCATGAAGTTATAGGTGATGATCTTCACGCAGCATTTACCGAGATTGCGCAGGGAGGTCTTGTAGTTTTCGATGTATTCCAGATACTTTCCGGAACGGACCTTGATGTCCTCATGAACCGGAAGGCTCTCCACGACGTTCCAGATGAGTCCGGCATCCTCGATTTTCTTTTTGTACGCCAGAATCTCCTCGACCGGCCAGACCTCGCCGTAAGGAATGTGATGAAGCGAACTGACCACGCCCTTCGCACCGGTCTGACGCACATATTCCAGCGACACCGGATCCTTGGGTCCGTACCAGCGGAACGATTCTTCCATGAACATAATCCAATCTCCTTAGTTTGGTTGAAACAGTTTTTCTGTATTTTATCATGCCTGCCGCTGTTTTACAAGCCGGAGCAGCGCAGCGCGAAAAGCAAAAAAATGGAGAAAATGATCCCCCTCTCCGCCGCGGTTCACGAAAAACGCAGCTCCAGATATTCTCCGGCGGAATTGCGCGGAGTCACAAGCTGAATCACACCGCGGAAACTGTCCAGGGAAAATTGATGTGTATGCCCCGCGAGGATGACTGGAGGACGCTTCAGGGAAAAGAGTTCGCGCCAAAAGGTCATTGTCGTTTCCGAATGCCCGTTTTCCGGCCAGCGTGGACGGCGCTCGATCTGCCAGTAAGGATCGTTTTCCGCGCGCCAGTCGGGATTGCCGCAGCTGAAAAAGATATCGCGCCCCGGGACATACACCGGGACATGCATCACCAGAAGCAGAGACGCTCCGGAAGCGGCTTTCTCCCGGAAGAAGGCAAGCTGTTCCGGCAGAATCTCATTGGTGGAATTGTCGATCATCAGGATTTCCAGTCCGTTCCGGCTGACACTGTATGCAAGAGGCTCGTGTCCCTGATACAAGGGAAGGAGTCTCCGGCGGGTCCATTCCTCCCGCAGAGCCGTTTCGGTTCCGGGAAGCCCTTCATAATGCCAGTCATGATTTCCCGCGGTATAAAGCCAGGGAATTCCGGTATCGTTCAGAGCCCGGACAGCAAATTCTATGCCTGCCTCGGAGGGAAAACTTACAAGGTCTCCGGCGATCAGGATCAGATCGTATTTTTCCTTTCCGGCCTTTTCCAGAGTCTTCAGAAACCAGGTTGCGGCGTCAGGGGAAAATCCTGCCATTCTGCGGCTGTTTTCCCGGAACGGAACACCCCGTTCATCATCAAGCGAAATGTGAGTGTCTCCAATCGCCATGACCCGGAGCGGACGGGAAAGTCCGAAACCGGAAAAGGATGCCAGATTGCCTGTGAGAGAAAAAGAACATTCACCGGAATGAAAAGACGTCATCGGTTTCTCCTGCCTGTTTTGTCGGCTGAAACAGTTTTTCTGTACAATAGTCCGGTCCCCGCATATTTGCAAGTTCGGGATTGTAAATGGGTTTTAATCGAAAAAAGAATTCGGGAGATATGGAAAAAGCATCATGAAAAAAAATTTGATTTTTGATGATTTTATGTTATTAGTAGGTTACAGGACGCGGATTCTCCGTGAATTCCAAACCAACAACCACAAAAAATCAAGGAGAGTGGGAAACATGAAAAAACTTCTGGCACTTGCACTTCTGGCAGTCGGATTTGCTGCTGTTCAGGCAGCGGATGCAATTTTCAGAGTCGACGTCAACGGAGTAAAGGACAAAATC
>CALXMJ010000027.1 GCA_944389445.1 uncultured Victivallales bacterium
AATCTAACATGCTTCTCGGGTTTGTCAAGATCAAAAAACTGTTTTTTTTGAATACACATCCTCCGTAAGCTCTCCGCATCCACGCATTTCAGGAAGAATTTTCCGCACTGATAAACATTGCAGACGCAAGGACTTCGGAAGTTGTTCCGGAGGAAACATTACTTCAAAAAGAAGATTTTATCCAGCAAGTCGAATTTCTGCTTCAAAGTCTTCTGTTCCGCCGGTTTCAGATTTCTGAGCAGAGGAGTCAATGAGGAATAAGACGCTTTCTCCATCGAAACGGTCCGGACCCGGAAATCCGCAAAGAGCACATTGACACATCCGGAATGGTTATTGACGCGATCAAAAACGACCGGCATCTCCGGAGATACTGTTTTCACATTCAGACTCTCTCCGGCATACATGTAATGGAAGTGCTTGGAAGGGCATGACAGAGCATGGCTGTCGCTGAGAATGCCATTTCGCACCAGCTCTTCCAGCTCGCCAGGGAACGCGCCGTTATTCTGATCCGCATACGTTTTCAACGCAACACCAAGCACATGAAGTTTTTCGGAACATCCCTGAAGAAGATTCCGGCTCTCCTCATCATCCTCACTTTCCTGTCCAAGCAGAAAGAAAGCGATTGCAGCAGCAAGAATCAGGCCCCAGGCTCCGGCTGTCGTAAGCAGAATCGAAAATCGTTTATTCATATTACACCATCTATGGAGGTCATAATCGGAAACGTATCTATCCGTTTGATTCCATTCCGGGAAAGGACGATACGGTAACGGGCATAACTGTCCTCCCGCCCCTCCATGCCGTATTTGATAATGATATTGATATGATAGACTCGCTTTCCGCGAACTCTCCGAATCCCGCCTTTCTCATCCGGCAGAAACACTTCACGAAGCGGATTGTCCATTTTCCAAAGGAATTTTCCGACATTCAGGCGCATAATATCAACAATGCCGTCCACTTTGAAATCCGCGAACAGATTCCGGCAATTCCCTGACGAGAGCGTAACATGCTTTCTGGCAAGAATGACGGATTCTCCGAAACCGCCATTGACCATCTCCGCCATATATTCGCGATGGCGGACCCGCAAAATCCGGGGATCGACACGCAACTCGTTTACGAATGCGACACTCTCCTTGCAGACGCCGACTTTTTTTCCCAATCCACTGCGGATATCCGTCTTAAAATCGTAAAGGAAACGTCTGACTCGAGCCTGAAGAAAAACTTTCAGGCAATCCTTGATCCGGTCCTTTCCCACATAAGAAACAACAACTATCAGAAAGAAAAGAATGGAAAGTTCACTGAACAGAAGGCGCTGCGTTAAAAATGTAATCACAGTGGCAAAGGCCATCGCGATTCCAGCGGCAATCCCGAATACCAGATTCTCAAGAAACACTCCGTTGCGACGGGTCGTCGTTTTCAGGAAAAGAACACTTGCCATCACCTTCTTCAGAGAACTTTCACGGTAAATCAGTTCCTCGTTGTCGCCATCCGGATCGGGAATGGAAGGATAGCCGCGGGCTTTCCGATAGGCAATCTCTTCGCGAAGCAACGTCACGAGACACTCTTTGACTTCTCCGGTCCACGCCTCAGCGCATTCTGTATTCAGAAAGTTCCATAATTTATAACGATATTTATCCGCCGTTATACTGAGAAATTCATCCACGCGATTGAAAAACGCCAGCGTCACAGCCGAGGTCTCCGGCGTCTCAATGATGATCCGGAGAGCACGGAATTTTTCCAGGACCATTTCCGATGAAGCTAGATATTTTTCAATCAGGGTCCGGAAATTGAGGCTGGAAACAGACCGCTCCAGAAAATGTTCCTCATCCCGGAGGGCACTGCGCATAATGGAACAGAACATCTTCAGCCGTTCCGTATACGAGTCGCATCCCTTCTTTTCTTCCGGATGCTCCGCAAGACGGCGCATGGCAAGTTCCAGTTTATACAGCGGAGATTCTTCTCCGACAGCCATCCCCCGCAGGAGAACCACCGGAGTCTTGAGCCGGATGTATTCCTGCATGTCCGCATAAAAGTCCGCCTTCGTGTACGATGCAGGCGAAAGGCCCAGGCTCCCCGGAAAAAAAAGATAGGTATCCACATGATACGCATTCACACCCCGCTTTCTGTCAAGCGGATAGGTGAATTTCATTTCCAACTGGTACTTGTCGTGAAGTTTAAACGTTTCTGAGAGTGTTTCCATTGAATTTCCGGCATCCAGATTCCAGTTTCGCACGGTTTTGTAACAATACAGCAGAAAACACGACTTTCAAGCAGGATGCCGGGAATTCAGGGAATTATCACGCTCTTCGGAGCCGCAAGACAGCCATCACTCCGCATTTCGAAGAGGAATCCGGTAAACATGCCGTTCCAGTGAGCCGAAAGAATCCGTTATGCTCCCGTTCCGGGAAGTCACGCTTCTGTTTTCAAAGAGAACGGAAGCCGGATGGATCCCTTTTTCCCTTCCGGCGGTAATGGTGATCTCTTTCAGCGGAGAATAGGCAAGATTTTGTGCAATCAGATAGACCGCGTCCCGGAACCGGTATGCCGAACAGATGACCTGCGTATGATTGCCGGCAGCAGGAAGTTCTTCACCGTAATAAAAAACGTCGGTCAGACGCCGGACTTCCGAAATAATACCCGACGTGCCGAACCAGAGAGCATTGGAATTCGGACGATCCTGAAAAAACTGGAACATACGCAATCCATGAATCAATCCGCCATAGATCATGGCGGAAAGTTCCCGAACCGAGGGCTCGCGGGATCCGCCCTCCCCCGAACCGTTGTAATACTGAATCCATGCGCCTCCGACCGCGGGACTCCCCTTCCCGCGAATATGGTCCATGATGGATTTTGCTCCGTTGCAGAACGCGAAAACCCCTTTCGTATCGCGAATTGTATACAGCGAAGCGCTGACAACATCAAAATTCTCCACGCCCCCATACGCATGGCCGCCATGGAAGACATTGCCGAATACAGGACGCCCGTCTCCGTTCCGGAGCAATCCGGCGACCTTCCGGATATCCGCCTCTTTTTTCGGAAATTTTCCTTTTTCCCAGCTCCCGTAGATTTCATCCAGAGATGCCCATGCCAGAATGCAGGGCAGATCCCGGAGCGCCTTTTGCGCCTCCGCGTGAGTACTAAGAATCTCTTCCAGCGGATACTCCCGCGAACTCCAGATGTTTCTGCTGCTCTTCCCGTACAGCAGCTGCGGAATGACAAAAAGGCCTTTTTCCCCGATCGCCTCAATGTCTTTTCTCTGCTTGTCGAACGTGTAGGCATGCTGTTCCGGAGGCCGCTTGCCGATATTCCACAAGTAAACCGTGTCAAAACCGATCGCTTTCACTTCGTCGATCGTCCCCGGAAAACGGGGATAAAGAGTATAGGACAGCACAAAGGGAATCAGCGGTTTTCCGTCAACGGCAAGCATGTGTTTTTCTCCGTTGAGGAAGACGCGCCCGCCCCCTTTCCGGGAAGCCGGAGAAAGAACTTTTCCCTGATTCCGGAGTTCAGGAATTCTATTCTCCGTCCGGTTGGGACCGATCCGCAGCCGGACCAGATCATTGATATCCGTCCCGTTCAGGTAAACGATCTCTTTTGTCCGTTCCGGAGTTCCCCGGCTGATCCGCATCAGATTAAAACCCCATACTTCGGCAGCTTTGCGGTCTGCGGCCGCGCTCTGAAGAGGTATTTCAAGGACAGCTTCCCACGCGTCTCCGTTCCGGACGGTTTTTGCGGAAAACGGAAACTTCGACTCGGTTTTCCCATCCGCGAAGACCTTGAAATCGGAATAATTGGTATTCTCTTTTTCCGGAACCCCAAGGAAACGCAATGTAACGGAATCACCGGGCGAAACGGCAGAGGAGCCTGTACAGCGGATGCGGACCGTCAGAGATTCCTCCCGGCGTGAAATCGTCAGCACCGCAGGAATCCTTCCCGGAATCCGAATCGGAGTACCATCCGTCTTCAGACTCGGCACCCCGGAAGGGAAAAACGGTTCCCGCTGAACATTCCAGGTGAACTCATTGCAGAGTTCCCGGTCGCTTTTCGCATAAGGGAACGGTTTTTCTCCGGGAGTCAGCATCACCGCGTCAAGAGCGACACCCGTTCCGCCTTGATCCGAGAACCCCATTACCGATCGTTTGCCGGGAGAATCAAAAGTCGCAGTAAATGTCTTCCATTGATTTGTAAGCGGGAACGTCTGCTGGAATCCGCCCCAGAAGACCCGGAGCGTTCCGTTTTCCCGAGCGCTTTTCGCAAGAAAGGAAAGCGAAACTTTCCGTGTCCCGGAAACAGCCTCGGGATAGATCAGATAGGTGTGGTTGCTCAGGAACAGATGCTGTAAACCGTGCGGACTGTTTTTTTTTTCGATTTTCAGCTGATTTCCCCACGGACGCGGATCCTTTTTCCACCAGGGTTCTCCGATCCCGTTGTAAATTCCATCCGGGAGATCGGGATTCGTCGTGATTTCAAAGGAGCCGTTGTAAATCAAATTCTCCCCCGGCGACGGAGTATAGGAAAAGAGTTTCTTCCCCTGCCGATACTCTTCCGGAGAACACTCCACAAGTTCCAGATGATCGAACCAGGCAGTGCCGCCGGTGCCAAGGACATAGAGTCCGATCCAGAACTTCAGATTCCTGCTGTCCGTTTTGAAATACCGGTTCTGGCGAGTCCATTCCTCTCTGCCGCCGCGCAGAATGGCTGTGGCGGCACGTTTGCGCCAGTCGTTGTTTTCCGGAAAGACAATCGCCATCACGCCTTCGGAATAGGGCCCGTAGGCGGTTGCTTTGGGAACCAGGCTGTCCGTATCGCATTTCAGGGATGCACTGAAGCGGTAGCAGGTATTGGGGCGCAATTCAATTCCGCGCTGGGAAACATAGGTTCCATGAGCACCGGAACCGTCAAAGCGGGCGCTGTAATTGCCGTGGACGGAATCCTCCGAACGGATAATCCCGCCAGAAAATTCGGCAATGGCGCCGTTTTTGTCCACCTCTTCAAACGAGGGATTCCGAATCAGATTTGTCTGATTTTTTTCTCCTTTCAAGGTACGGATCCGCTTTTCGGCCTCCTGACGGAACCAAGCCGGCGCCTGCGGGAGATTCAAAATCAATTCATAGGATTTCAGAGCCTCTTTCACGTCTCCGTTTTTCTGATGGCAGCGTCCGAGTCCGAAATAAGCCTGGACTTTCTCCGACACTCCGGTTCCTTTCGGATCGGAAATAACGGACCGGTACAATGCAGCGGCTTCCGCCGTGTTTCGTTCCAGAAGCAGATTGGCAAGAAGGAGTTTTGTCTGAATTTCGCTCCAGTCCCCCGCCTTTTGGGCGATTCCTTTCCGATAGTACTCAATGGCCTTCTCGTAAGCGCCCCGTTTCTGAAAAAGAAAACCAAGAGCCTTGAAACCGATCGTCCGAATGCGCGGAGAGGAATTTTCCAGAGCAAGAATCGACTGGAGTTTCTGCTCGCACTCTCCGATTTTTTTCTCTTTCTCAAGAACCTCCGCGGATTTCAGGATGGCACAGGTTTTCTCCCATGAATTTTTCGCCTGTTTTTCCGCTTCGGCAAAACAGGCTTCCGCTTCGGAATGATTCGATTTCAACAGGGCCTTGCTTCCTGCATCAAGAGCCTCCTTGCTGGAGTTGAATCCGGACAGAAGCGCAGGAAGCATCCAGAGAGCGGAAAGCAGCAGAGGTGTAAGTTTCATTGTTCATCCTTTTTGTTTTTATGGTTGCCAGTATTCTGCATCCCGATAAATACGCGGATCCACCGAAGCCGCATGCATATCGAGAAAAACCGTATTATTGTAAAATCCCCCGTGGAAACACCGCTGTTCGATGGAAGGCCACGAAAAATCGCCGGTTGCCGCATATTGCAGTTCAAACAACCGATTGTGATACGTGGTTGAACCGCTCCGGTACTGGTAAAATTCGGAAAACAGAATCATGGACGAGTGACGTTTCAACTGATGCAGCTTGTATTTCGGAAGTCCCGAATACTCCCCCTCTCCGGTGGTCACAATCGTCAGCTTCTGATTCAGCGTATAAGATCGGCGATAAGTGTTCCGGGTATCGGAAGGACAGCAGAAAATGGATTTTCTGTACATCATCTGATCGGCAAAGCGCGCTACGGGAATCCGGGAGAGATACCCCCACAGGAGCACATCCCATCCATGATTTTTGTCCGGCTCCCAGATCGGGGATTTCGCCACGCCGGGAACGATCCAGTCATGATTGTCCCCGATGTACTGGGCATGCGCAAGGGCAATCTGCTTCTCCTGCGAGATACATGTAATTCTGGAGGAGCTCTCCCGCGCCCGGTTCAATGCCGGAAGAAGAAGTGATGCAAGTATTGAAATAATTGCAACAACCACTAGAAGTTCGATCATTGTAAAAAAAAGCCTGCATTTCATGCGATCAGTTCCTTTCTTGTTTGCGAGGGACACTCGCGGAGTTTCTTTCAATCAGTCGGACAGGAAGAATCCGGTGTTCCGGCTGTCGGCTTCTTCCGTAAATTTTATCCAGAAGGAGTTCCGCGGCGGTTCTTCCGACCTCGAACCCATCCTGCCGGATTGTAGTCAGTTCCGGTTCAAGGAGTCCGGCAAGAGTCAGATCGGCATACCCGACCACGCTGATCTCCTCCGGAATTTTCCTTCCTGCGGAACGAATCAGTTTATAGAGATGCGCCGCCAGAACATCGTTGTGAGGGAAGACTGCCGTCGGGGCATCGGGGGATTGGAAACGGCGGATCAGGTCGTCATCGGTGACGGTATTCCAGTTCCACAGTTCACAGACGCCGCCGCGCTTCTCCACGGCGTTGCGGAACGAGACCATCCGCAATCCGGGATTGGAGGGAAGCCAGTAGAGGGAAAAGCGGCGATGTCCGAGAGCAAGCAGATGATCCGCAAGGAGACGTCCGCCGGTTTCGTCGTCGGTCTCCACGGAGTCGATCTCCCGGGGAAAACCCAGCGGTCGGTCGATGACAACGACCGGCAGTTTCATCCGGGAGATCTCGAATTTCTCGTTCCGGTTCAGATCGCGCGGCAGATCAATCATAATCATACCGTCCACACGATGATCAATCAGCATTTGAAGCGTCTGCAGATTCGATGTTTCCGAGAGAATCTCCTGATAGATTGCCAGATACGAATGTTTCAGCATCTCATTCTGGATTCCCCGGAAAATCGCGGCGAAATAGTCGATGTTGAGGGAATGAATCATCACACCGACGCTCTGCGTCCGGTTGCCGAAACTCGCAGCGGAAGCACGGTTCGGACGGTAGTTGTATTTCTCCGCGAGGCGCAGAATCTCTTCCGCGGTCTTTCCGTTCACCCGCGACCGGTTGGAAAACGCCCGCGAAATCGAAGCCGGAGAAAAACCCGTAATCCGGGCAAATTCCTTGATATTCATGATTTCTGACATTCCAAACGGCTCTCCTCCGATTTTTGGAAACTAATTTCCATCCTTGTTTTCATTATACTCTATTTTATGTTTTTTGTCAATAGGGGAAGTGAAAAAAAAAGAGAAAAATAAAATGTCTGGAAGAAGGGAGAAATTGCAAAAGAGAAATCCGGGATTATATTGACCGCGAATACCGGAGTGTTTCATGAAACTGTCATCCGTCCTGCGATACATTGAAAAAGAGACGGGAGCCGTGGCAAGCATCCACATTCTGCATCCCGCGTTCCTGGACTGCGAAGCTCTCCGTCTGGAACCGGATCAATCCCTGCATCACGGAGAGTTCTGCCGGTACAACAAAATGCATGGAGAAATCAAAACGTGCATCAACAACAAGGCAAGAAGCCTGAATGTGGCATCCAGAGGCAGAAGTTTTGCGGGAACATGTCCATTTGGAATCTGGGACTATGTACGTCCAGTTCTGTTCGAGGGGAAATTGATCGCCGTTCTTTACCTCGGGGGATTTCGAAAGGATCTTCCCCTGCCCTCCGCATGGAAAGGACCTCTCCCCGGCATCGTTACGGAAAAAGAGAAAAAAGAGCTGCGCCAGTATGCCGACTTTATGGAGCGTTTCATCCGGATTGAAATCGGGATCTGGAGCCGGACAGGTGGAAGCAAAGGGAAACAGCGCACCCCGGAATATTACGTCCGGAACAGCATGTTCTTCATTGACTGCAATTTTTCCAAGGATATTTCCGTGGAAGATGCAGCCGAAACGCTCCGGGTCACGCCGAATTATCTGGGAGAACAGATCAGGAAACACACGGGAAAAAGCTTCCGCCTGATTCTGAACGAACGCCGGATCCGCGAAGCTGAAGTGTATTTAAGACTCCACAAGGAGCTTTCCATCTCCCGCATCGCGAATCTCTGCGGATTCAATGACAGCAACTACTTCGCCACGGTGTTCCGCAAATATACAGGCACGACTCCGCGCGAATACAGGAACACCGGAACGGCCCCCGATCTTCCGCCCCCCTCTCCGGCGGAATGACCATCCGGAGGTTCCGGAAAACTCCGCCTGTTTCCTACAGAATCATCCCCGCGATCCAGCCGGCGGCTAGAAGCGGGATGTTGTAATGAATGAAGGTGGGGATGGTCGAGTCATAGATATGATCGTGCTGTCCG